>JBOGZE010000031.1:0-13235 GCA_050697055.1 Solirubrobacterales bacterium | reverse complement strand
CAGCTGCTCCTCGAACTCGCGCCCGATCGCCGCCGCCACCCGGAGCGCCTCGTTGGTGGGCTCCGAGAGCCGGTCGAGCCGGCGCCCGACCACCTCGCGGACGCCCTGCGGGATCACGCCCTGCCAGGCATCCGGGTCGTTCAGGTGGCCCTCGCTGGCGAGAAGCCGGACCACCTCGCCGACGAAGAAGGGGTTGCCGTCGGTCTGCGATTGGACCGCCTCGGCGAGGCCTGGCGGCGGGGCGGCGCCGGCGGTCATCCCGATATAGCGCTCGACCGCGTCGACCGAGAGGCCCCGGAGGTTGACCCGCACGCTTCCCTCGGTGCCCGAGATCTCGCCGAGCACCCTGGCGAGGGGATGGTGGCGGCCGAGCTCGACGTCTCGGTAGGTGCCGACGATCACGAGCCCGCTGGAGCCGATCTCGCGGGCGGCGAACTTGAGCAGCAGCAGGGACGGCTCGTCGGCCCAGTGGAGGTCGTCGAGCACGATCACGATCGGCCTGTCGCGCGCGGCCGCGACCAGGAAGCTGGTGACCGAGTCGAAGAGGCGGAAGCGCGCCTCCTCGCTGTCCCCGGCCGAGGCCGGCTCGATGTCGAGACGCTCGGCCACCTCGGGCACCAGCTGGGCGATCTCGGCGGCACCGCCGCCCATCTGCCAGGCGAGCCCGACGGGATCCGCCTCGCGAACGAACGAGCGAATCGCCTGCACCCATGGCCAGTAGGCGGGGGCGCCCTCGTCCTCGCGGCAACGACCCCAATGCACGCGGGCTCCGCTGACTTTGGCGTAGGTGGTGAGCTCCTCGGTCGTCCGGGTCTTGCCGATTCCCGGCTCGCCCACCACCTGCAGCAGGCGGCCGCGGCCGCCGATCGCCTCATCCACGGCCGCCCGCATCTGCTCGAGCTCTCGATCGCGGCCGACGAAGACTCCACCGGCGAGGCTGTCGAGCGGGTTCTCGTCCTGTTCCGCGGGCGGCTCGGCCCGCTCCTCCTCGAGCGCCGCGAGCAGGAGCTCGCGTGCCTCGGCGGCGCTCGCGTAGCGATCGCTGCGGCGCTTGGCGAGCAGGCCGAGGACGACGCGGTCGAGCGCCTCAGGCACCTCGGAGCTGTGCCGCGACGGCGGCACCGGGTCCGCGTGCAGGTGCTGGCTGATGATCGAGACCGCGTCGTCGCCGAGGAAGGGCGGCTGTCCGGTGAGCATCTCGTAGAGCAGGGCCCCGAGGGAGTAGAGGTCGCTCTCGGGCCCCGCCGCGTCGCCGAGCGCCTGCTCCGGCGGCAGGTAGGCGACCGTCCCCACCAGAGTCCCCCCGCTCACCCTCGAGCGTCCCTCCGTGGTCGCGAGGCCGAAGTCGCCGAGCCTCGCGTGGCCGTCGTCGTCGAGCCAGATGTTCGCCGGCTTCAGGTCGCGGTGGACGACGCCCCGGGCGTGAGCGTGCTCCAGCGCCCGGGTGACGTCGGCGGCGATCTCGACCGCGCGGCGCACCTGCAGCCGGCCGCCCTCGGCGGAGAGCAGGCCCTCGACGTCCCCGCCGGGCATGTACTCGCTGACGATGAAGGGGTTGCCGTTCTCCTCCCCCGTGTCGAGGACGGAGACCACGTGCGGGTGGTCGCCGAGCTTGCGCATCGCCTCGGCCTCGCGGCGAGCCCGGGCCTGGATCGCGGCGCCGACGCCCTCCGTGTCGAACAGCGCCACCGCGACCTCCCGGTCGGTGGCCGCGTCGTCGGCGAGATAGACGCGCTTGCGCCCATCCTGGCCGAGAAAGCGGCGGGGGCGGTAGCGCCCGGCGGCGATCTCCGTGGGGACATCGGCGGGCAGCGCTTCCGCCTGCCGGGGCACCTGGACCGATTCGGCCGCGGCGCGCAGCTCGGTCCCGCAGGAGTCGCAGAACCTGGCCCCCTCACGGTTCTCATTGCCGCACGATGGACACCGCATCGTGACTACCAATTGAACCAGTCGGCCGGAATCGGGCTATCGGGAATTACCCGTACACACACCCCCAACTGCCTCGCGCTCTACACGTCTCCCGAGAAGGTGTCGCAGGCCTCGAGCTTCCCCGAGTCGAAGCCGGTCTGCAGCCACTGGGAGCGCTGCTCGGCGGAGCCATGGGTCCAGGTCTCGGGATCGATCCGGCCCTGGGTCTGCTCCTGGATCCGGTCGTCGCCGACCGCGGAGGCGGCGGTCAGGCCCTCATCGAGATCGCCGTTCTCGAGGATGCCGCGGTCGTAGGTCGAGCGCCCCCAGACCCCGGCGAAGCAGTCCGCCTGGAGCTCGAGCCTGATCGAGAGCTCGTTGGCGTCGTCGGGGCTCTCCTCGCTCTTCGCCCGGACCTCCTCCTCGATCCCGAGCTGCTGCTGGAGGTGGTGGCCGAGCTCGTGGGCGATCACGTAGGCCTGGGCGAAGTCGCCGGGCGCCTTGAAGCGCCGGTTGAGCTCGTCGAAGAAGCCGAGGTCGAGATAGACCTGCTGGTCGAGCGGGCAGTAGAAGGGACCGGTCGCCGAGCTCGCCTGCCCGCAGCCGGAGCCGACGGCGTCCCGGAAGAGGACCAGCTTGGCGCGCTGGTAGGGCTTCCCGGCCGCCTGGAACTGCTGCTCCCAGAAGCCCTGGGCGTCGTCGAGGACGAAGGAGACGAAATCGACCTGCTCGGCCTCGGGATCGGGGCCCTTGGGGACGCTCTCGCCCTTGCCGCTGGCGGGCGCCTGGGGGAAGCCGCCGGTCGGGTCGGGGATGTCGAAGCCCCCGCCGCCTCCGCCGCCGCGGAGGACGAAGAAGAGGATGACGATGACGATGAAGCCGATGAGCCCGCCGCCACCCATCCGCCCCGTCGGGATCGGGAAGCCGCCGCCTCCACCCGGCAAGCCGCCGCCTCGGCCGCCCGCCCGCTGGTCGCGTAGATCGGGGCTGCGCTTCCCCCTCCGCCACTTCATCGCCGCGGACTCTATTCCGGATGCCTGCCCCCGGGATCCGGCGGGAAGCTGCGCTGCTCGACGAGGGTCCCTTCACCTACTGGCGCGGCGAGATCATCGAGGCTGGAGACCGAGTAGCTACTCGAGCGCGCGGCGCTGAGAGAGCACATAGAGCAGCCCCAGCGACGGCAAGCAGACGACGCCGGCGATCAGGAAGACGATTATCACCTCGGTGAGAGCGGCGGAGGCACCGGCCGCCTCGTCGATCGTCAGCGAGGTGGGGAGCATGTAGGGGTGCTGGGCGACGAAGAAGCCCCAGACCACGGTGACCACCGCCCCGACCGCGGCGGGGCGGAGCAGCGGGTTTAGGGGTCCCTCGAAGCCGTTGACCAGCCCCCGTACCAGGAGGCCCAGCGCCGCCAGCCCGGCGATCCCGGAGAGGATCACCAGAGGCAGGCCCTCGCTGGTCAAGCCGTCGTAGACGAAGCGCGCATCCGAATGAAGGGCAAAGATCCCGGCGACGGCGGCCGCCCCGGCGATCACCGCGATCGCCAGCGCCCGCCGGGCAAAGTAGCGCTGCAGGTCCCGATCGCCGGCGGCGCCGGCGTCCCGTACCAGGAAGACCGCGGCGACGTAGGCGCTCATCGCCACGAACAGGACTCCGGTCAGTAGCGGCAGCACCCCGGTCCAGCTCGAGGTCGGGTCGCCGCCGCCGTCCGCGGGGACCTCACCCGAGGCGACCGTACCCGCGACCGTGCCGAGGAAGAACGGGGTGAGCAACGAGGAGATGCCGAAGACACGAGTGGCCGGATCCCGCACCGGGCCTGGCAGCGCGTGCCGGAAGGCGAAGCCGGATCCGCGCAGGACGATCCCCAGCGCCGCCAGCGCCAAGGGGATGTAGAGGGTGGTCATCACCGCCGAGAAGGCCTGCGGGAAGGCCGTCCAGAGCACCACGAGGACGAAGATCAGCCAGACATGGTTCGCTTCCCAGACCGGGGCGATCGAATGGTCGATCAGCGCCCGAGCCCGCTCGCCCCGCTCGCTCCGGCCGGCGAGCAGGTCCCACATGCCGCCACCGAAGTCGGCGCCGCCGAAGACGGCGTAGAGGGTAACGCCGATCCAGAGGATTGCGGCGACGGCCTCGGGCTTGCTCATGGGATCGGCTCCACCGTCGGAGGTGTGGGAGGGGGAGGTGGCGGGCTGTAGGGGGCCTCGAGCTCGGGCGGCGCCGCTTCCTCGCGCCAACGCCTCGCCATGCCGCGGAGGACCACGCCGGCTACCACGGCGAGGCCGATGTAGAGCGCCAGGGTGAGGCCAAAGGCCCACCAGATCCCCTGGGCCGGGGTGACCGCCTCGCTGGTCCGCATGTAGCCATAGACGACGTAGGGCTGGCGGCCGACCTCGGTGACGATCCACCCGGACTCGAGGGCGAGCACGGCGGCGACGCCGGCGACCGCGGCCGCGCGCAGAAACCAGTCGGTGCCCGGGAGATCCCGCTTGCGGCGCCAGGCGATCGCGAACCAGGCGGCCAGCAGGAAGAGCAGAGTGCCGATTCCGACCATCGCGTCGAAGGAGAGGTGGATGAGGGTGGGCGCGGGGGGCCGTTCGTCGGCGGGAACGTCGTTGAGCCCTTCGATCTCGGTGGAGGTGCTGAAGCCGGCCAGCAGCGAGTCGAGGCCCGGGATCGAGATGTCGGCCTTGACGTCGCCATCGGTGCAGATGCCGCCGATCTGCTCGGGCTGGTTGTCGCCCGTCTCGTAGACGCACTCCATCGCCGCGAACTTGGTCGGCTGGTCCTCGTAGACGTCGCGGGCGGCGAAGTCGCCGACGATCAGCTGGATCGGCGCCATGATCGCGGCGACCGTGAACGGGATCAGGAAGCCCACCCGGTGATAGCGGTCGCGGCGCCCACGCAGCATCGCCACGGCATAGACCGAGGCCACCAGGAAGCCGGCGACGATGTAGGCCGCCACCCACATGTGGACGAACTCGTGGAAGGTCGAGGTGTTGAAGATGACGTCGAGCAGATTGACGTCGTCGACCCGGCCGTCTGGGCCGAGGGTGAAGCCGTCCGGGGTGTTCATCCAGGCGTTGGCGGCGACCACCGAAAGAGCGCCGCCGATACCTGAGATCGCGATCGGCACCCCGCTCCAGAAGTGGGGCCAGCCCGGCAGCCGCTTCCAGCCGTAGATGTAGATGGCGATGAAGATCGCCTCGAGGAAGAAGAAGAGCCCTTCGATCGCGAAGGCCACCCCGAAGGCGTCGCCGAAGCGGTCCATCATCCCCGGCCAGAGCAGCCCGAACTCGAAGGAGAGGACGGTGCCTGAGACGGCGCCGACCGCGAACAGCACCGCCACCGCCTTCGACCAGCGCTGGGCGAGCAGCAGCGCCTCGGCGTCGCCCCTCTTCCGGCCGCGGTACTCGGCGATCAGCATGATCGCCGGGAAGGCGACGCCGAAGCAGGCGAGGACGATGTGGAACCCCAGCGTCATCCCCATCTGATTCCGCGCCGCCAGCAGGTTGGACGAGGAATCGGCGATCAGCTGCGGCAACGCCAACGACATCGAGGCTGGAAGCCAATCACACTTTCAGGCGGGCGATGGTGGCGTGCTGTTCGTCAGAGTGAGCGCCAACTCGGCCGCGACGCGCCCCGGCTCGCCGCGACGATTGAGCAGACGCAGCGGCTCGACCTGACGGCGGCGGCACGCCTTCTCGACCCGGTCCGCCGTGAGCTCGGCGACCGGGCGACCGTCCGACAGCACCACGCAGAAGTCGGCCGGATTGAGGACCCCGCCGACCGCGACCTCGGCCAGCCCGCCCCCAGATCAGTGATGACTACGTCGTAGCGCTCCGCTATGAGCACGCCGGCGATTCCCCGAGCAACCGCATCCGCAGCCGGCTGCTCGGTGGGCGGTCCGCCAAGTAGCCAAAGGCCCGGTGCGACCTCGCGGACCTCGGGATCGCGCGCGAGCGCCAGGGTCTGGTCCGACCGCTTCAGGCCCCCGGCGTCGAAGCGCGCAAGCCGGGCCGAGGTGAGGATCCCGCGCTAGCGGCTGCCCGCGGTTGTCCTTCGCGGGGCCGCTGATTTCGCGTCGAGGGCGACGAACTCCTCGTAGCGGCTACGGAAGCTCGCGATCGCCTGCTCCCCCCTGGAGATCGCCTTGGCGGCGCCGTGGAGCTCCTGCATGCCGGAGCGGGTGATCTCGTAGATGCGACGGTCCGGCCCCTGCTCGGACGGCTCCCACACGGAGCGCACGAGCTTCTCCCTCTCGAGGCCCCTCAGCGTCCGGTAGAGACCGCCCGGATCCGAGCGATCGAAACCGAGGGACTGCACCTGCTCGAGCAGCTCGTAGCCGTGCGCACGGTTCTCGCGCAGCAAGAGCAACAAACAGGGACGCAGGAAGTTCTTCGGCAACGCCGGCGCCGGCTCAGTGGGCATGCGCTCGCTCTTCCAGGCACTTAGCCGCCTCTTCGGGCGAGGAGTGGCACCAGCAGTCCTCGTCGCACTCACCGTGGGTGGGCCGGGTCAAGTCAGCGAACTCCTCGGCGAAGGTGCGTTTGCCCGCCTCCTCGCCCGTGGGAGTGAGGCGATATCCACCCCCGTCGACCTCCAGGTACCCATCGGCCACGAAGCGATCGAGGAAGGGATTCAGGGTGTCGGCCGGGACCGCGAGGAATCTCGACATCTCCTGCGGCGACGGGGAGTCGGCGAGCCCCTCCGAGCGCATCCAGTACATCGCCTGGAGCACCTCGTCCCGGACCCGGATTACCTCAAGCTCGCTCATGCTCATGACCCCTCCGGACGCCCGTTGCCATACCCGTTGGCGGCAATCTCCTCTGCCACCGTTGCGATCGCCCCGATCGCGGGTGAGTCGGGAGCGAAATCGATCGGGGCCTGCTCCGCGCGCTCGGCGCCCGGCATGCTCTCGTCGAACGGGATCACACCGGCGATCTGGAGATCGTGCTTGGCGGCGAACTCGCGGACCGCCTCGAGGTCGCCCTCGTTGCGAACCTTGTTGGCGAGCAGCAGCACCTGCTTCAGGCCGAGCCCGTGCGCGAGCTTGACCATCCGCCGCCCGGTCTCCAGCGACTTGTAATAGGGCTCAACCACGGCCAGCAGCACGTCCGCGTACTTCGCAGTGCCGCGAGTCAGGTGCTCGGGTGAGGCCTCGGTGTCGAGAACGAACATGTCAGCGTCGGCGTCGCTCGCCGACTCGATCAGCTCGCGCACGGTGGCGTGCATGCCGCAGAAGCAGCCGGTGCCGGCGTCCTCTTCCTTCGGGTGCGCCATGACCAGCAGCGTCACCCCGTCAGGTCCTTCGACCGAGTGCGTCGAGCGCAGCTCCTCCAGTGACTTCTTGAGCTGGAACCCCCCGCCGTCGGCCTTCTCGAGCAGCCCGCTCGGCAGCACCGGGAGGTCGTTAAGTTGGCCCACTGGGATCCCCAGGGTCAGCGCCAGGTTCGGGTTCGTGTCGCCGTCGATCGCGAGCACACGATTCCCCGAGCGCCCAAGGAGCCGCGCCAGCGTTCCCGAGATCGAAGTCTTCCCTGATCCCCCCTTACCGGCCACTGCGAGCTTCATCTCGGTCCTCCCTCCTTTGCCTTGGTGCGGTCTGCCACGAGCGAGTCTACCGGCCGTTGGCGGCGTGCCGGGCGGCCGCCACCGAGACCCACGATGAGACGCGCGAGGCCGGCGATCGCGCGCGGGTCGTGACCTGGAACGAAGTCGTCGACATGCGGGAGCGCCGCCCGCATGCCGATCGCGAGCGGCTGCATGTTGATGTCCGCGGGCCTCGGGTTGATCCAGATCAGGCGACGTGACTGGAGCTGCAGGCGTCTGGTCTCGGCGGCGAGCCGCTCAGGGTCGCCACGGTCCCAGCCGTCGCTGACCACGATCGCGATCGCCCCCCTGGCCAGGCCACGCCTCCCCCAGCCCCGGTTGAAGTCATGGAGCGCGGCACCGATCCGGGTACCGCCGGACCAGTCCTCGACCTCCTCGCGCGCCTGCTCGAGCGCGCGCGAGACGTTGCGATCAGAAAGGGTCTGGGTCAGCCTCGTCAGCCGAGTGGCAAACACGAACGCCTCCGCCTCGATTCCCGCGGCCACCGCCGCTTGCAGGGACGCCAGAAGCACCCGGGAGTACCGCTCCATCGAGCCCGAGACATCGCAGATCAGCAGGATCCTCCGGGGGCGCTTCGAGCACGCGGTCCAGGCCGGTCGGATAGCCTCCCCGTCGGTTCGCAGCGCCTGGATCACGGTTCTTCGCAGATCCAGCTGCCTGCGCCTCCGCGAGGACCGCTGCCTCCGGGAGACCCGCTCCGGGTGGGCGCGTCGAAGCTCCTCCCCGAGCAGTCGAACCGCATCCACCTCGTCGCGAGCGTAGTCCAGCCCTCGATGCTCGGGCTCGTACTCGTCTGGGCTGTAGGCGGCCAGTACGCCGCGCCGCTCGCCCCGGCCAGGCTCCTGCGCGCCCGCCGTTGGTATTTCCTGGGCGGCGCGGGATGGTGCCCCGTCCAGCAGGTGACCCGAACGGCCCTCGAGGCGGAACTGCGGCAGAGACTCACCGCCGTGCTGGGGGCCGGGCATCCGCGGATCTGTCTCGCCGTGCTCGGCCACCGCCTCCTCGGGCCCGGCGAGGCTTGACCCTTCCCAGAAGCGCTCGAAAACCCGCTCGAATGCGGCCGCCTCGTGCGGACCGTGCAGGAACGAGGCGCGGGCGGCCCAGTGAACCTGGTCTCGGTCCCTGAGGTCGACCTCGGCGAGCGCCCGCAGCAGGACGAGCTCCTGATCCACTGAGGTCGCTATCCCCTCGGCGCGCAGCGCACGGCCCAGGGAGACCACCGCCCCGCGAAGTGCGGCCGAGGATGCGGCCAGGCCGCTCGACCGAGCGCTCACAGCGCCTTCCCGATGCTCGGGCCCAGCCTCACGCCGCCTCCTCGCGCCGCCGATTCGCGGTCTGCTCGTCAGCCCGCTCGATCAGTTCCTCGACGCCCTCCTTGCGAACGCGCTCGATGTCCTCGTGGGCCTTGAGCAGGGCGCCCAGGGTCCTGTCCGCGATCTCGGGCTCCACCCCTTCGGCCCCAAGGGCCTCGAGCGACTCGGTCCAGTCGAGTGTCTCGCCGACGCCGGGCACCCGGTAGAGGTCGAGCCAGCGGAGCTGCTCGACGAAGGTGCATGCCTGCTCGGCGAGCCCCACCGGGACCTCAGGCAGCCGCGCGCGGACGATCGCTGTTTCGCGCTTCAGGTCAGGGTGATCGATCCAGTGGTACAGGCAGCGACGCCGGAGGGCGTCATGCAGCTCG
The DNA here is from genome assembly GCA_050697055.1 of Solirubrobacterales bacterium. Classification (GTDB taxonomy): domain Bacteria; phylum Actinomycetota; class Thermoleophilia; order Solirubrobacterales; family 70-9; genus CAVVYV01. The sequence goes on along the minus strand of JBOGZE010000031.1, from coordinate 4,033 downwards.
CGGGTGCGGTTCGAGGTGATGATCACCGCGGGTGGCTCCTCGGCCGCGATCGTTCCGATCTCCGGGATGGTCACCTGGAAGTCCGAGAGGAACTCGAGCAGGAAGGCCTCGAACTCGTCGTCGGCGCGGTCCAGCTCGTCGATCAGCAGCACGCACCCAGGCGTCGAGATCGCCTCGAGCAGCGGCCGCCGAACCAGGAACCGCTTGGAGTAAAGCGGCTCCGATTCCTCCGCCCTCAGGTGGAGCAGCTGACGCTGGTAGTCCCAGTCATAGAGGGCGTGATGTACGTCGATCCCCTCGTAGCACTGGAGCCGGAGCAGCGGCGACCCGGTGGCTGCAGCGAGGGCCTTGGCCAGCTCCGTCTTGCCGACCCCGGGCTCACCCTCCACCAACAGCGGGCGTCTGATTCGAAGCGCCAGGAAGACCACTGTGGCGAGGCCCTCATCGACCAGGTAGCGCTGCTCCCCGAGCGCCTCGGACAGCTCATCGATCGAGCTCGGAGCGCTCACGCCGCCTCGCGGTCGTCGGCGAGCCACTCGCGGACGGTGCTCGTGACGCGTGCGGCCGCGACCCCGACGGCGTCCTCGACGGCCGGCGACAGGCTGCGCTCGAGTGTGTCGACGTCGGCCGGCTGGCAGCCGACTATCAGCACCCGCTCAGGGAGGGCGGACATCGCCTTTGCCATGGTCAGCACTCGCTCGGGATTGGCGAGGTGGATGTCGGCGACGTGCTCGGCCTCCGTCACCTCTGGCTCGATCAGGAACACCGTGCCCGGCTCCTCACCCCGGTCCACCGCGTCGATCAGCACCAGTCCGTCGCAGCCGGCGAGCAGCTCCTGCAGGAGCGCGATCCCGCCGATCCCGGTCTCGATCAGCTCGACGCCCTCGGGCAGCCCCTCGAGCCGGGACGCGACCGCCGGCCCGAAGCCGTCGTCGCCGCGGAGGACGTTGCCGACGCAGCCGACGATGACTCGCCGCTCGCTCAAGCTACGTTCACCGCCACCTGCACCGACCCGTTACGCAACGCGACCGGGATCACGGTCAGGCCCTCGTCAGCCTCGCCGTCGACCCGCTTGCCGGTGCGAACGTCGAAAGCGCAGTTGTGCCACGGGCACACCAGCACGCCATCGTCGGCGAGTCGGGCACCCGCGAGCGAGCGCCCGTCAACGGGGCAGCCGTCCCGCAGGGCGTACACCTCGCCCTCGAAGTTGGCGAGCAGCACCTCGATGCCGTCGAGCTCGGCGCCGCGAAGCTCCCCCGTGCCGAGCTCGGCGGCCTCCCCCGCGTCCACGAACACCGGGCGTCGCGCGTTCTCGATCTGGAGCAGCTGGGGCTTTGCCGCGCTCGCCGCCTCCTCCTCCTCGGCAACCACTTCGCGCACCTCCGGCCAGCGCTCGCGAATCGCCGTCTCGATCCCCCGCTTCAGCGTCATCGTCGACGCGGCGCAGCCGACGCAGGCGCCGCTCATCCGAAGCCGCACGACGCCGTCAGAGACGCCGAGCAGCTCGACCTCGCCGCCGTGCGACTCGATATAGGGCCGCACCTCGTCGAGCGCCTCCTCGACCAGGACGGTCTCGTCAACCGGGGCCAGGTCGTACATCGAGAGAACTGCGCGCGCGATCGGGTCGGCAGTATCACCGCGCGCAATCAGCTCCAGCGCGGGCCGGTGGATCGCGTCCACCAGCTGAAGCAGCAGCAGCGCGCGCTCGTCCTCCTCACGCTCGAGCGTCTGAATGAGGGCATCCAGCTCGGCTACTGCCTTGTCAAAGTCCATACCGTCTCGACGATCTCCGGCAGCCTCTCCTTTACCGCCGGGCTCAACTCATCGCCCCAGCCCTCCTCCACGGGCTCCACCTCGACCACCTGGACGTCCTCAGGAAACCCGCCGAACTTGCCGCAAACGACCAGCGTGTTGTCGAGCGAGATTACTCCCGTCACCGCCTCCGAAACGCGCTCCTGGATCTCGTCGGTGCCGGGCAGGTCACCCTCCCACCGGTACGCAGTGACCGTTCCAGGCTCCCGGCCGCGGTTGGCCGCCGAGATCAGCACCACGCGGTCGTATGCCGGACGGTCCTGAAGGTTCTGCGACAGGCCAACCGGGTGATAGGAAACGTCCTCGACCTCGATCCCGTCGCCCGCCCGCTCCGCCAGCCGCTCGATTACGAACAGCCCGATCGAGTGATCGCGCAGGTTGCGGTAGCCGATCCCGCCCACGAGCACACGGCGCCCGTCCCGGGCCCCGTCGCTAATGCTCGTGGTCGTCGTCGGCGCCGCAGGCGCAGGTGACGACGTCACGCGAGATCACCCTGTTCTCGGTGTGGATGTGCGTGGTGCACGGCATGCATGGGTCGAAGCTGCGGATCGTTCGCAATATGTCGATTCCCGTGTAGTCCTCAGGCTTCTCGAAGTTCTCGAGCACGGGGGTCGCCAGCGCCGCCTCCTCGTATGGACCCGGCTTCCCGAAAGGATCCTTCGGGGAGGCCATCCAGGTCGAGGGGGTGAGGATCTGGTAGTTCTCAATCACGCCCTTGTCCATCACCAGGTGATGCGTCAGGTAGCCGCGGCCAGCGCCCCAGAAACCCGCGCCCACGCGGAAGTCCTTGGGGACCTTGTACTTGGTCGAGACCGCGGTCTCGCCCTTTCGCATCATGTCGAGGCCGATCAGCAGGTTCTCGTAGGCGATCAGCGCCGTGTAGAGGATCGCGTGTGCGCGGGCCCGGTTACGCTCAAAGGCGCCCCAGCTCTCCGATGGGACCTTCCACTCGATCTCATCCCCGGGCAGCGCGCCCTTCGGGATGTCCAGCTTCAGGCTCTTCCCGGTCGGCTCGATGAACCTGGTGTGGGTGTAGTCCTCCGCGACCGCATTCGCCCACATCCGCGAGTACGGACCCGTCTCCATCGCCGTGCGATCCCAGCGAGGTGAGGTCGACCAGGAGTACTTGTCCTTCCAGTTGGTCCCCTGGGGCCTTGGGATCGTCTGCTTGTTCCAGGGGTGATTCGGCGAGAGCGGATTGCCGTTTGGGTCCTGCTGGAAGCGGTACGACCCGTTGCCGTTGCCGGCATCGGTCCAATCCTCGTAGAAGGAGTGCTCGACGAACTCCTCGACTCCCATGTTGAGGGCCGTCATCTCGGTGGTTACAAGCTCACCATCGCGGATCACCGCAGGCGGCGCCCAGCGCTTGCGGGCCCAGTCATCGACGTTGGCGAAGGTGCCGTCGTACGCGTAGGGGTCATCCCACTGGCCCGGCTCGATCAGGTTCGCCGGACGACGACCGATCTCCCGGTACTGCGGGTTGACCTCGTAGAAGAAGTCGACCAGGTCATTCCAGATTGCCACCACCTTCTGCCCGTAGTCGAAGAACTTGACGATCCGCAGATGGATCTCGTTCATGTCACTGGTATCGATCGTCGCGCTGATCCCGCCCGGGACGACGGTCTGGGGGTGGGGGTACTTGCCGCCGATCAGCACATACGCCTCCCTTGCGACCCGGGTCATGTGGAGGGCCTCGGCGTAGAGGGCGCCGGTGAGCGGGGTCATCGCGGTCATGATCTCGGCGATGGTCTTGTAGCCGTGGATCTCCTGGCTGGGCGCTGACTCCTGCTGGGCCCGCTCCCAGATCTCGGGGTTCGTCTCCCTCACGGCCGGCTCGGAGAAATCGGGGCCCGCTAGCAAGAACAGGTGAAGCGGGTGGTCGTAGAGGTACTCGAGGGAGAGGAGAAGGTTGCGGGCCACCGTTCCCATCGGTGGCGGCTGGATCCCGAATGCCATCTCCAGCGCCAACGCGGCGGTGGTCGAATGGACGCCCCCGCAAACGCCGCATGCCCGGCTGGAGATGAAGATCGCATCGCGGGGATCGCGCCCCTTGAGGATTACCTCGTAGCCTCGGAACAGCGTCGCCATCGAATCGGTCTCCAGCACCTTGCGGTTCTCGAGGTCAACCACGCTGTGGAAGGCGAGCGCGCCGGCGACCCGAGTCACCGGGTCGAAGTCGACCTGGCGGATGTGGCCGTTGCGCGCCAGCAGCCGCTTCAGC
>JBOGZE010000030.1:0-2484 GCA_050697055.1 Solirubrobacterales bacterium | reverse complement strand
TCCGGCGCCGGTCTTGCAGACCTTGCGCACCGGGCAGCCCATGTTGATGTCGATCAGGTCGGCTCCGGCCTCGGCGACGATCGACGCCGCCGAGCACATCACCTCGGGGTCCTGGCCGAAGAGCTGTACCGAGACAGGGTGCTCGTCCGGATGCAGCCGGAGCAACTCACGCAGGGTGCGCTCGTTGCGGTAGTGCAGTCCGAAGCTCGAGACCATCTCCGAGACCGCCAGGCCGGCCCCGTGGCGGCGCGCCTGCAGGCGCACGAACCAATTGCCGATCCCGGCCAGCGGTGCCAGCAGCACCCGGTTGGCGATCTCGACCCCGCCGATCCGGAACGGAGTGGTGAGCGGTGGCTGCGGCTGCATGGCTCAAGTGTTGCGCTCGTGGATGAGGCGAAGCCCCTGCAGGGTGAGCAGCGGATCGACCTCGTCGATCGTCTCGCAGAGCGGCGCGATCGTCGCCGCCAGCCCTCCGGTGGCGATGAAGGTCCCCGCCTCCCCCAGCTCCTCGGCCAGGCGCCGGTTGATCCCGTCAACCAGCCCTGCGAACCCGTAGGCGAACCCCGACTGGATCGCTGCCTCGGTGTGCTTGCCGATCGCCGCCTGCGGGCTGGAGAGATCGACACGGGGGAGCTTCGCCGCCTTCGCGGTGAGCGCCTCGAGCGAGATCTCGACTCCGGGGCCGATCACGCCTCCCAAGTACTCACCCGCGCCCGAGACCACGTCGAAGTTGGTCGAGGTGCCGAAATCGACGGCGACGCAGGCGCCGCCGACCCGGTTGTGGGCGGCGACGGCGTTGACGAGGCGGTCGGCACCGAGCTCGTGCGGGTTGTCGACCAGGATCGGCATCCCGGTCTTGATCTGAGGGCCGACGATCAGGCCGCGTTCGCCGATGTGTCGGGCGCAGAGGAGCTCGTACTCGGGCCCGAGCTGAGGAACGACCGTGGAGACGATCGCGCCATCGAGCGCCGAGAACCCGAGCCCTTCGAGCGCGAGCAGGTTGGAGATCGTCGTCGCCAGCGCGTCGGCGGTCGCGTGGGGATCGGTGGCCAGCCGCCAGTCATGGGCGAGCTCGGCGCCCTCGAAGGCGCCGATATGCGTCTGGGTGTTGCCGACGTCGACCGCGAGCAGCATCCGGCCGATTATGGCCAGTGGCGGCGCCTCGCCGCGGGCAATACGATCCCGCGTGGCGGCCACTCTGTACGTGATCCCCGCGTCGCATCCCTCGGTGACCGCGGCCCTGATGCTCGAGCGCAAGGGCATCCCATACAAGCGCCGGGACCTGATGCCGGTGATCTCGAAGGGCGTCCTGCGAGCGGCTCGCTTCCCCGGGGTGACCGTGCCGGCGCTGAAGCTCAACGGCGACCGGATCCAGGGCTCGCGGGAGATCGCTCGCGAGCTCGACCGGATCCAGCCCGAGCCGCCGCTCTTTCCCGCCGACGCGGCGGAGCGGGCGGCGGTCGAGGAGGTGGAGGCCTGGGGGGACGTCTTCCAGCAGAAACCCCGCCGGCTGATCTGGTGGGCACTGAAGCGCAACCGGGCGCCGATGGCGAGCTACTCCGAAGGCGCCCGCCTCGGGATCCCGGTGGGCCTGCGGTGAAGACCGGGGGACCAATCGTGGCGCTCTCGGCCCGCTTCAACGGCTCCACCGACGAGAACGTCCGCGACGACCTCGCCTCGCTGCCCGCCGATCTCGACCAGATCGACAGGTGGATCTCCGAGGGAGTGATCGGCGGTGAGGATCCAAACGCCGCCGACCTGCAGCTGGCGCCCAGCCTGTGCCTGCTGATGACCTTCGATGACCTGCGTCCTGCGATCGAGAACCGGCGGGCGGGCCAGCTGGCGAGCCGACTGGTGCCCAACTTCCCGGGCAGGATGCCGCCAGTGTTCCCGGGCGAGTGGCTGGCTGGCCTTCGTTCCTGAGCGGCCCCCGGGATCGTTAGCCGGGCGGCGGGCCGACACGCACCACCTGCTGTCCCGGGCCCAGCGATGCAAGCGCCTCGCGGAGAGCGGTCCCGTCGGGCAGGTGGAGTTCGGGATCGAGCTCCAGCAGCGGCTCGAGGACGAAGCGCCGGGAGGTCACCTCCGGGTGCGGCAGCGTCAAGCGTTCGGTGCGCAGCTCCAGGTCCCCGAGCAGGAGCAGGTCGAGGTCGATCGGCCGGGGGCCGTGGCGGGGACCGGCAAAGGCGCGCCCGTGCTCGATTTCGATCGCCTTGCAAACATCGAGGAGCTGCTCGGGGCCGAGCGACGTCTGGACCCGGGCGGCGGCGTTGAGGAAGTCGGGTTGGTCGAGGATCTCTCCCACCGGCTCGGTCTCATAGAGGGAGGAGACCGCCTCAACCTCGACCCCGTGGTCGCCGAGGTCGGCGATCGCCCGGCTGAGGTGAGACACGCGATCCCCGACGTTCGAGCCGAGTCCGATGTATCCGATCCGCTCGGTCCCGCCCGCGGCCTCGCTCAGAGCCCCTGCTCCTCGCCGGGCTC
>JBOGZE010000029.1:0-2559 GCA_050697055.1 Solirubrobacterales bacterium | reverse complement strand
ATCGGTGGGCACGGTGCCGTCCGGGTAGGCCATCGCCCACGGTCCGCCCCAGGCCTTGCCGTAGTCGCCGTCGCCGGAGAGCTGGCAGCCGACGCGACCGATCCCCTGGCCCAGCGCCAGGGCCGGAACGGCGAGATCGAGCAGGGCGGTGCCGAGAAATCCCCGGTACCAAGCCCAGCCTGCGACGGCCAGAGCTCCCCCGATCAGCCCCCCATACCAGACCAGGCCCGAGCCGGAGGCGATGTTGCCGAACGGGTCATCGTTAACGTCGCTCCAGTTCTCGATCACGAAGTAGAGGCGTGAGCCGATTAGGCCGCCGGCGAGGGCGGCGAAGCCCATCTCGTAGGCCCAGTCGACCGGCTTGTCGAGCTCCACCAGGCGCCGCCCGACCAGCGCCCCGGCGGCGACGAAAGCGAGGGCGAAGCACAGCCCGAAGGTCTGCAGGGTGAGCGGGCCGATGTTGATCTCCGGAAACAAGGCGGCGAAGACTAGGGACCGCGCCTTGACAGCGCCAACGGCGCGCCCGTAGCGTCCCGGCTGGGGGAGACCTCCTCGTGGCGGTGATCGCGAGTTCTCACGGGCATCCGTTGTACGGCGGACGCACGATGTTCGGCCAGACCACGCAGCCGCTCGGGCCGGCCGCGCTAAGGACTGGGCGGGGGTGGCCGCGGCCAATCCCGGCGTGATCTCCCCCCATGGCGTGCACGCGACGCCGAGCGGCTACTCAGCCCGTGCCCGGTCGATCGCGGCGGTACTCGGCTGCACGGGGGGCCAGGGGTACGGCGGCTCGGCAGTAATCCCAGGTGATTAGCACCGGCGTTCGCCGGATCGCATCCCCGGGCGCCGCTCTCCTACGCGCACTCCGAATAGCCCCGACCGGATTTGAACCGGTGTCGCACGGCTTGAAAAGCCGGCATCCTGGACCTGACTAGACGACGGGGCCTGGTTTGGGGAATTCTAGGAGCGCCGATCGAATGGTCTGGCGCGCGTCGTCCGACCGCGATGCGAACATATGTTCGATACGCGATGGGGGCTTGCAGGAAGCCGAGAGAGCGGGACGAGGCCAGACGGCTTCGGCTCGCAGGGATGCCGTTTAAGCGGATCGCGGCTCGGCTCGGCGTTTCGGTGTCCACCGTTCACGGTTGGACGCGGGAGATCACGCTTACGCCGGAGCAGCGGGTTCACAATCTGCGAGGTCCGCGCGGCCCACAGACCCGCTCCACATAGCCAGGAGGGTCGAGACATGGCGCCGTAAGCACCGCGAGCAGAGGCTTGCCTACCAGGAAGAGGGCAGACAGCGAGCTCGCGACGGGGACGCTCTCCATATGGCCGGATGCATGCTCTATTGGGCCGAGGGAGCGAAGCAGCGGAACCAGCTGACGTTCGCAAACTCAGACGTCGCAATGCTCCAGTTCTTTGTGCGGTTTCTGAAGGGAAGCCTTGGCGTCAAGCCGGAGGATTGCCGAGTTCGCCTCAACGTCTACACAAACAACGGCCTCCCTGAAGGAGATCGAAATGCATTGGCTGCGAGCCTTGGGATTGCCCCCGTCATGCCTCCGGGGAACTCGCTCACCATTACCCAACCTCGAGCAGTGGGAAGAAGCGGAAGAAGCTTCCGTATGGGGTCTGCAGCTTGACTGTCGCGCGAGGCACTCATCTCCTGCAGCACATCTTCGGAGCGATCCAGGACTACGGTGAGTTCGAGGAGCCCCGCTGGCTCGATGGGCCGCCCCGGAAGAGTCAAGCTGGCCGGCGTAACGCCGTCGCCGCCGCGTAGGTCCCCACCAGCCGTTCGAGCAGCGCCTTCTGGGCATGCAGCCGGTTCTCGGCCTGGTCCCAGACGGCGGAGCGCTCGCCGTAGAGGACGCCCTCGGTGATCTCCTCACCGGGGTGGGCGGGGAGGCAGTGGAGCGCGATCGCACGCTTGGAGGCCGCGGCGAGCAGCTCCTCGTTCAGCTGGAAGGGTGCGAGGTCCTTGCGCCGGCGCTTCGCCTCGGCCTCGTCGCCCATGCTCACCCAGACGTCGGTGTAGACGGCGTCGGCTCCGGCGACCGCGGCGGCCGGATCGTCGGTCTGCTCGGTCAGGCCGTCCTCGAGCCGGTAGCCCTCGGGGCTTGCGGCCACCACCTCCATCCCCGCCGTCCGGCCGAGGATCGCCAACGAGCGGGCGACGTTGTTGCCGTCCCCCAGATAAGCCAGCCGGAGCCCCTCGAGGGAGCCGAAGCGCTCCCGCAGGGTGAGCAGGTCGGCGAGCACCTGACAGGGATGGTGGCGCGGGGTCAGCCCGTTGACCACCGGGACCTCGGCGCCGGCGGCAAACTCGGCGAGGGTCTCGTCGGAGCCCGAGCGGATCACGATCGCGTGCAGGTAGCGGGAGAGGATGCGCGCGGTGTCCCCGATCGACTCGCCGCGGGAGAGCTGGAGCTCGTCGCTGCGGAGCACCAGCGGCGTTCCCCCGAGCTCTGCGACGCCGACCTCGAAGGAGATCCGGGTCCGGGTCGAGGGCTTCTCGAATATCAGCGCCACCGAGCGTCCCGCCAGGGCCTCGCCCCCGTCTCC
>JBOGZE010000028.1:0-5764 GCA_050697055.1 Solirubrobacterales bacterium | reverse complement strand
GAGAACGACGTCTTCGACGACGACATCCCCGCCCCGACCCAGCGCATCTACCACCTGAAGCGCGAGGTGATCGAGTTCCACCGTGGCGTCTCGCCGCTGCTGAACCCGCTGGCTGCGCTCGAGGCGGGCGCCTTCGCCGCCGTCCCCGAGGAGCTGCGCCGCTACTTCCGCGACATCGCCGACCATGCCCGCCGGGTCGACGAGCAGGTGAGCTCCCAGCGTGAGCTGCTCACCAGCGTGCTCGAGGCGAACCTGGCGCTGGTCAGCGTCAACCAGAACGAGGTGATCAAGAGGATCTCCTCGATCGCCGGGATCATCGCCGTTCCTACCTTCATCGCCAGCGTCTACGGGATGAACTTCGAGCACATGCCGGAGCTCAGCTGGCCGCTCGGCTATCCGCTAGCGCTTGCCGGGATGGCGATCTGCGTGGTCGCACTCGCCGCCTTCTTCAGGCGGATCGACTGGCTCTAGGGCGCTCGCCCAAGGGCGGCGGTAGCCTGAACTCGGAATGACCCCGCTGCTTGCGCATGTCGGCGGCGGCAGCTTCGAGCCGCTGCAGGTCGCCGGCCTCACCCTGGTGGCGACCGCCTACGCGATGCGGGCGATCTCGTTGCGCCAGGAGGGGCGGCCGGTCCCAACCTGGCGGCTCGTATGCTTCGCGGCCGGGATCGCGTTAATCGCCGGCGCCTTCGCCTCGCCGCTGGCCCACCTCGGCGGCGAGCTGCTGCTCGCCCACATGGCCCAGCACCTGGTGATGGGAGACATCGGCGCCTTGCTGGTGGTTCTCGGCCTCACCGGGCCCCTGCTGCAGCCGCTGCTGGCGGTTCGCTCGCTGGGCTGGCTCCGGACCCTGACGCACCCGCTGATCGCCCTCCCCCTCTGGGCGGTCAACCTCTACGTCTGGCACATCCCGGCGCTGTATGAGGCCGCCCAGGGGGCGAGCGGCCTGCACGCGCTCGAGCACAGTTGCTTCATCGGCTTCGGGGTGCTGATGTGGATGCCGCTGGTTGGCCCGCTGCCGCAACCGGCATGGTTCGGGATCCCGGCAAAGCTCGGCTACGTGATCGGGGTTCGATTCGCCGGCACGGTGCTTGGCAACGTCTTCATGTGGTCGAACGACGTGCTCTATCCGCGCTATGCGAGCGGCGCCGGCGGTTGGCAGATCTCGCCGCTCTCCGACCAGGGCATCGCCGGCGTGATCATGGTCGGCGAGGGAGGGCTCGTGACGCTCGGCGTGCTCGTCTGGCTCTTTCTGACCTGGGCCCAGCAGGACACCGAGCGCCAGCGCCTGCTCGACTTAGCCGAGTCGCGGGGAGTGCCGCTGTCGGAGGCCCGGGCCGGCCGCGCTGCCGCCGCCGGGCAGGGAGCGCGGCTGGAGGAGAGGATCAAGGGATCCGCTTGATCGAGCAGGACCGGTTCCTACTGGCGCTCGTCTTCGTGGTGGGAACGGCCAGCCTCGGGGCGGAGATCGCGGTGGCCCGGCTGATGGCGCCCTTCTTCGGCGCCTCGACGATCGTCTGGGCGAACACGATCGGCGTCGTCCTCGTTTCGCTCTCGATCGGCTACTGGCTCGGCGGGCGCCTCGGCGACCGCCACCCGCACCTGCGGGGCCTCTGCCTGCTGGTCACGGCGGCCGCCGCCCACCTGGCACTGGTGCCGTTCGCCGCCCGCCCCTTCTTCGAGGTCTCGGTCGACGCCCTCGACGAGATCTCGGCGGGCGCCTTCGTCGGCTCGCTGCTGGGGGTGCTGGTGCTGATCGCGGTGCCGGTGATCCTGCTCGGTGCCTGCTCCCCTTGGGCGGTGCGCCTGGCCACCCCCGACGTCGAGCACGCCGGTCGCACCGCCGGGCGGCTCTACGCCGTCTCCACGGCCGGCTCGCTGCTAGGGACGATGCTGGCGGCGCTGCTGACGATCCCGCTGATCGGTACTCAGCGCACCTTCCTGGTCTTCGCCGTGGCGCTGGCGCTGGTGGCGGCCGCGGGGCTCGGCTGGCGCTACCTCGCGGTCCCTGCCGCCCTCGCCGGAGTGATCGCGATCCCGGTGGGAACGGTGAAGGCCGCCGGGGACGACGGCGACCGGGTGATCTATGAGAAGGAGACCGCTGTCCAGTATGTGCGGGTGGTGGAGGAGGCCGATGGCGACCGGCGGCTCGAGCTCAACGAGGGGGTTGCCGAGCACTCGCTCTATCGCCCCGACAGCTATCTCACCGACAGCTACTGGGACGGCCTGCTCGTCCTGCCGTTCACCAGCCTGGAGCGGGCGCCGGAACGAGTCGCGATTCTCGGGAACGCGGCGGGCACGGCCGCGCGCGCCTACGGCCACTACTTTCCCGCCGCCCAGATCGACGCGGTGGAGATCGACCCGGAGCTGGCCGAGGTCGGACGCCGCTACTTCGATATGCGGGCGCCGCACCTCTCGATCCACAACGAGGACGCGCGGCCCTGGCTCCAGGCGGCCGACGGCGACTACGACGTGATCTTCGTCGATGCCTACCGGCAGCCGTACATACCCTTCTACCTCGCCACTCGTGAGTTCTTCGAGCTGGCCCGCGAGCGGCTCGCTCCGGGCGGGGTGGTGATCGTCAACATCGGCCACCCCGACGACAACGACGACCTCGAGCAAGTGGTGGGGAGAACGATGGCCGAGGCGTTCCTGACCGTCCTCCGGGACCCGATCGAGGACTCGAACACGCTCCTGGTCGCCGCCGGGGGCCCGGCCTCTGCCGAGCAGCTGCGCGAGGCGATCCCCGGGCTGGCGACCGACCTGCAGCAGCGGGCGGCGGTGGAGGCGGGCCGGTTGGCCGCCCGGCTCCCCGGCGGCGAGGTCTATACCGACGACGTCGCCCCGGTCGAGTGGCTGATCGACCGTTCGATCATCGGCTACGCGGCGGAGGACTGACCCCTCAGCTTCGCTCGCAGCCGCCTGCCGGCGTAGAGGCCCAGGGCGCCGGCGGTCGCGCCGAGGTCAACCGCAAAGGAGGCGAGCTGGCCGAGCGGCCCGGTGTAGAGCCAGGCACCGGCGCGGTCGGGGACGGAGAGCGGGCTGCCCGGACGAAGGCGAGTCTGGCCGTGCTTTAGGGTCCGAACGGCGATGGAAACGACGGTAAAGGAACTGCCGGAGTCCCGGGTCCGGGTCGAGGTGACGGTCGACCCCGACGAGGTCGAGCGCCGGATCTCGGAGACCGCCTCCCAGCTTGGGGGCGAGATGAAGATCCCCGGATTCCGCAAGGGCAAGGTCCCGCCGGAGATGGTCTCGCAGCGGCTCGGACGCGAGGCTGTGCTCACCCAGACGCTCGAGTCATCGCTCGCGGACTGGTACGAGCAGGCAATGATCGACTCCAAGGTGAGCCCGGTGGGCGATCCCAACCTCGACCTCACCGAGATGCCGGGCGAGGGAGAGCCGCTCCGCTTCGCGATCGAGGTCGGCGTCAGGCCCGCCGCGACGCTCGGCGAGTACAAGGGGCTCGAAGTCGGCCGGGAGGAGCCCGAGGTGCCCGAGCAGGCCGTCCAGGGAGAGCTCGACCGGCTGCGCGAAGCCTTCGCCAGCCTCAAGCCGGTCGACCGCGCCGGGCAGAGGGGGGACGTGCTGTTGATCGATTACGCGGGCGAGATCGACGGCGAGTCGTTCGAGGGTGGCGAGGCCAAGGACTATCTGCTGGAGCTCGGTGCCGGGCGGGTGCTCCCGGAGCTGGAGCAGGCGCTCGAGGGGGCCGCCGCCGGCGAGGAGCGCGAGGCGACCGTGAACTTCCGGGACGACTACCCCGGCGAGGAGGTGGCGGGGAAGACTGCCCAATTCAAGGTCGAGGTGCGCGAGGTCCGCGAGAAGGAGCTACCCGAGCTCGATGACGACTTTGCCGCTGAAGCTTCCGAGTTCGACACCGTTGCCGAGCTCCGCGAGCAGATCGAGAGTCGGATCCGCGAGGTCCTCGAGCGGCAGATCGCCGAGCGCTTCCGCGAGTCCGCGCTCGACGCCGCGGCCGAGAAGGCGACCGTGGAGATGCCCGGGTCGCTGATCAACGCCCGAGCGGGCGAGATGTGGCGCCGGGTGGAGCGCTCCCTGCAGCGACAGGGGATGGACCCCGAGACGTACCTGCAGGTCCAGGGCAAGACGCGCGAGGAGCTGATCGCCGAGGCCCGCCCCGACGCCGAGCGCTCGTTGAAGCGCGAGGCGGTGCTGGCCGCCGTCGCCGACGCCGAGGGGATCGAGGTCAGCGAAGACGACCTGCTCGAGGCGCTCACCCCGCCGCCCGGTCACGAGGACCACGGCCACCCGGAGCCCGCCGAGGCGCTCGAGCAGCTGCGGCGGAGCGGCCGCGAGGAGCTGCTCCGCGACGACCTGAGGATGAGGCGGGCCCTGGAGCTGCTCGCCGAGGAGGCGCAGCCGATCCCGACCGAGCAGGCGGAGGCCCGGGAGCAGATCTGGACCCCGGAGAAGGAGCGCGAGGAGAAGGGCGGGCTCTGGACGCCCGGCTCTGAGTAACGCCACCCCGGGTAGGCCGAACTACCAGGAATCCTGCGCGCTGGTGGTAGTCTGATCGCGTCCCGGTTGTTTGGGCGCTAACCACCGCCGGTTGGGGGCCACTGCCGCCATCGGTCGGGGTAAGTCGACCAAAGGTGATGACAGTGATTTTCAATTCCGCCGGTAACGGTGTGCGCGCCAAGCACGTGGGCGAATCGGGATGCGGCGGGCGACAGCGGATGGAACCGATGTTCTCCCGGGGCGGGGATTGGAGCACGGTCTCACTCCTCTAGGCCGGACTCCACGCGAGCGCGTGCAATTTGGCGTGCTTGCGCATACCACAGGGAAGAGCCGCGCCATTGGTGCGGCTCTTCTGCTTTCTGCGGACGGCTAGAGGTCGAGCGAGGTCTGACGCTCCGGATAGGTGATCCGGCCCTCCTCGATGACCGCGAAGTCGGTCAGCTCGTGCGGTGTGAGCAAGCCGTCGGGGCCGAGGTGGCGGACCCGCCAGCCGCGAACGGTGAGGGCGTCGGCCAGCAGGCGACGATGGCAGCGGGTCCAATCTGCCTCGCGCACAACGTCGCTGTATATCCGGCGGCGGTAGACCCGTCGGCGGGTTTTGTGGCCGACGACCGGGTGCTGGTGGTTTTTGTGGCAGCCGATTTTGTGCTGGCCGATTTGGTGCGGGTCGCCAGCTCCTCCAACCGGGCGAGCCCCGCATGGAAATCGCTGGACGCCATGTGGTCCGCGTAGCCCTGGAAGGGCTCCACCTGCCAGCCGATGTTGGAGGTATCCGGCGTGGGCTGACGTCGCCCTCCCAACTCGGCGCCCAGGTGGACATAGCCGATCCCGGCTGCCTCCAGCGAGGCAGCGAGCGCCGAGCGGTTGAACTGCGGGTAGCGGGAACGGGGATTGGCGCGGACGTCGGCGATCAGCTCCACGCCGGCGCCTTTGAGCAACTCGATAAAGGCCCGCTCCTCGTGGTTGGAGTGGCCGACCGTGAGGATCTCGGGGTCACCTGGCTTCGCCATCAGTCGCGACCGCTGCGGCCGCCCAGCATAAGTCGCTGCGGGCTTCGCCCTACGCTCCGAAAGAGAGCGACCTTGCGGTCGCTAGACTGCCGCGCCTATGAGTCCCTTGGTCCCGATGGTGGTCGAGCAGACGTCCCGCGGTGAGCGGGCCTTCGACATCTACTCGCGCCTGCTCAACGAGCGGATCGTCTTCCTCGGCACCCCGATCACCGAGGACATCGCCAACCTGATCGTCGCCCAGCTGATCCACCTCGAGTCCGAGGACCCCGACAAGG
>JBOGZE010000027.1:0-5134 GCA_050697055.1 Solirubrobacterales bacterium | reverse complement strand
CCCTGCCGCTGGCAGCGGCGATGGCCGCCGCCCGCGCCGGTGACGCGGGCTGGGAGGTTCCCGCCTCTGCCCTGCAGGTGCTCGGCGGAATCGGCTTCACCTGGGAGCACGACCTTCAGTTCTGGCTCAAGCGCGGGCGGGTTGCCGGTCGCATGCTCGGCACCCCGCGCGACCATCGCGAGCGTGTAGCCGAGCTCTCGGGGCTCGCGTCCGGCGCGGCGGTCGCGGCGTAAGTCGAGCCGCCATGCTTGAGCAGGAGCTGCTGGAAGCGGCTCGCGGGGGGGACGAGGACGCCTACAGCCGCCTGATCGAGCCCCACCGTCGGGAGCTGCACGCGCACTGCTACAGGATGTTGGGCTCCGTCCACGATGCCGAGGACGCCCTCCAAGACGCGCTGCTCCGCGCCTGGCGCGGGCTGGCGGGGTTCGAGGGGCGGAGTTCGCTTCGCTCCTGGCTGTACAAGATCGCCACCAACACCTGCCTCGACCTGATCGCGCGTCGGCCAAAACGGGTGCTTCCAACCGACTACGGGCCGGCCGGCGATCCCCACGATCAGTCTGAGCCCCCACTCCTCGAGTCAGTCTGGGTGGAGGCCTATCCGGATGAGGCGCTGGGTCTGGAGGACGGATTCGCTGCGCCGGAGGCACGCATCGAGCGGCGCGAGGCCGTGGAGCTGGCCTTCATCGCGGCGATACAGCATCTGCCGCCACGACAGCGTGCGGTTCTCATCTTGCGGGACGTGCTTGGCTTCTCAGGACGCGAGGTAGCGGAGTTGCTCGAGACCACCGTCGGCTCGGTGAACGGGGCTCTGCATCGCGCCCGCAAGGCCGTAGAAGAACGGCTCCCCGACGAGAGTCAGCAGGCAACCCTGCGCGAGCTCGGGGACGACCGCATCCGCGAACTCGTCGCGGCCTACCTGGAGGCGTGGGAGCGGGGCGATGTCGAGGCAGTCGTCGCGATGCTGCTCGAGGACGCGACGATCGCGATGCCGCCGATGGCGCTCTGGTACAGCGGCCGCGACGCGATCGCGGTCTTCCTGGCCACCCAGGCCCTTCTCAAGGAGCGGTGGCGATTCGTCCCGGTGCGTGCAAATGGGCAATTGGCGTTCGGGACCTACAACTGGGATGCGGAGAAAGGGAGTTACATCGCCTCAGCGGTGGACGTGCTCACCCTGCGCGGCGCCAAGGTCGAAGCGATCACCGCCTTCGTCAGCCCCGAGATCTTTCGCGGCTTCGGCCTCCCCGACGAGCTCCCCGCCTGAACCGAACATTCTCCGCCCTCACCGAGTCTCTTATTGAGACTCCCATGAACACCCCTCCGGACACGCCACCCGATCGGCGGCGCTGGTTTGCGCTGGCGCTGCTCGGCATCGCCTTCTTCATGGTGATTCTCGACGGGACGATCGTCTACGTCGCCCTGCCGAGCATCGAGGAGGCGCTCGGGTTCTCGACCGGGGGCCTTCAGTGGGTGATGAGCGCCTACCTGCTCAGCTTTGGCGGCCTCCTGCTGCTCGGTGGCCGCTCGGCCGACCTGCTGGGACGCCGCCGCATGTTCATGGTCGGGGTGGCGCTGTTCGCGGGATCGTCGCTCCTCTGCGGGCTCGCCTGGTCCGATCAGAT
Source organism: Solirubrobacterales bacterium (assembly GCA_050697055.1). GTDB lineage: Bacteria > Actinomycetota > Thermoleophilia > Solirubrobacterales > 70-9 > CAVVYV01. Next base: position 3,515 of record JBOGZE010000027.1, on the reverse strand, counting down.
CCTGGTCGCGGCCCGGGTCCTTCAGGGTCTCGCCGCCGCGATCATGGCGCCGACCGCTCTGTCTCTGTTGACGAACGTCTTCGAAGAGGGCCCGGAGCGCAACAAGGCCCTCGGTATCTGGGGCGGAATCGGCGGCGTCGGTGCCACGTCCGGCTTGCTGATCGGCGGCCCGGTCACCGCCGGCCTCGGTTGGGAATGGGTCTTCTTCATCAACGTTCCCGTCGGCCTCGGGGTGCTCGCGCTGGGTCCGGCGCTGCTGCCGGAGAGCCGGGATCCTGCGCGCCCCCGCGTGTTTGACGTCGCGGGTGCGCTCACGGTCACAGCCGCGCTCGTTCTGTTCGTCTACGCGGTCTCCGAGGCGCCCGACGCGGGCTGGACCGACTCGCAAACGATTGCTCTGGTCGCTGTCTCGGCGGCTCTGGTCGCCCTCTTTGCCCGGATCGAGCTGCGCTCCCCGGCTCCGCTGGTCCCGCCGCGCATCCTCCGGTCGCGAACGCTCGTCGCCGGCAACCTCGTGCTTCTCACGGCGGGCGCGGTCCTCGACGGAATGCTGATCCTCGTCACCCTCTACGCCCAACAGGTGCTCGGCTACTCGACCGTGCAGTTCGGTCTGATGGTGGCGGTGATGACCGTGATGTCCGTGGTCGGAGCGTTCGGCGGGCAGGCGGTCGTGACCAGGCTCGGCCCCCGACCGGTCGCCCTCACAGGGATGATCCTGCTCGGCGCCGCGTGTTTGCTGCTCACCCAGGTCTCCCCCGAGGGCAGCTACGTCAACGACATCTTCCCCGGCCTCCTCCTCTTCGGAGCAGGACTCGGTGCCGCCTTCGTCGCCTCTCAGATCGCCGGGCTGGCAGGGGTCGCCGACGAGGAGTCGGGCCTGGCTGCCGGTCTCGTCGATTCCTCCTTCAACATCGGCAGCGCCCTCGGGATCGCGGTTCTCTCAACGGTCGCCGTCTCGCGCACCGACCACGTGCTGGCGAGCGCCGAGCTGCCGGTTGATTCGGCTCTCGCGTTGACTGAGGGATTCCAGTCGGCGTTCCTCGCCGGGTTTGGGATTGCGGCGCTGGGAGCAGTATTGGTGTTGCTGCTGTTTCGCCACGAGGACAAGGCCGAGGAAACCGTGGTCCCCCCGGCGACGCCCTGCCCCGGCCGCGCCAGCGCGGTACCGGCGCTCCACGCTAGCCGTCGAGTTGAGGATCGCCGCTAACCAAGCGCTGACACAAAGGAGCGGGTCAGATGACTGAACCGACTACCCAAGGAGAGCAGGATGAGCATGAACAGGAGGGGATCCATGAGCTCGCCGACGGCAGGGTCGCCTGGTTCAAGGATCCCGACAGCAACACCTTCGCAGTCGAACAGGAGGAGCAGCGATGAGCACGACGTTCCCGGGAGAGTCTTCGGATTACCGCACGGCGCGCGACCGGCTGCTCGAGGAGGAGATCGAGCTGCGCCGGGCGACGGAGGCGGTGGCAGCCGCCAGGCGGGAGCTGCCGCCGGGTGGCCCGATCCCGGAGGACTACGTCTTCCAGGGAAAGGGAGCGAACGAGACCTCGACCGACGTGCGGATGTCGGAGCTGTTCGGCTCCGGCAAGGACTCGCTCGTGATCTACAGCTTCATGTTTCCGCGCGACCCGGGCGACGAACGGCGGGGGCCCGAGGGCGGCGAGACTGCGCGGCTGCCGCTCGCGGAGACCCCTTGCCCGTCCTGCACCGCCCTGCTCGATCAGCTCGACGGCGCCGTCGAGCACGCGAGCCAGCACATTAACCTCGCCGTGGTCGCGAAATCCCCGCTGGAGCGCATCCTCACCTTCGCGGAGGAGCGTGGCTGGCGGCGGTTGCGGCTCTTGTCCTCGGCCGGCAACACATACAACCGCGACTATCTCGGCGAGACCGCGGAGGGGGCACAGCGGCCGATGCTGAACGTGTTCCACCGCGACGGCGAGGTGATCCGCCACTCCTGGGGCTCGGAGCTCTTCTACGCACCGACCGACGGCGAGCAGGATCCCCGCCATGTCGGCACCCTCGAGCCGGTCTGGAACCTGTTCGACCTGACGCCGGAGGGGCGCCCCGACTGGGACGAGCAGCTGAGCTATTCCTGATCGCTGCCGGTCTCCGCGAGCTCCGCGATGAAGTCGACGCCATCCAGATCGCGGTGGGGCAGGTACTGGAGCATCAGGCGCTCAACCCCTGCCTCCTCGAGTTCCGCGAGCCGCTCGGAGACCTCGGCAACCGTCCCGACCAGCCAGTGATCCGGCAGTTGGCGGACGTATGCGTCGGGGTCGGCGGCGTCCTCGCCGCGGATCTCGGCGACCTGGTGCGCCCGCTCGAGTAGGTCCACCCGATCGGAACCGACCACGCCCGCCGTCATCAGCGAGATCACTGGCGCTGAGCGACCGGCTGCCTCCCACGCCTCGCGGATCAGCAGCGCCGCCGCGCGGCATTCCTCGACGCCCGCCATCACCAGGTTGTATTCGTCGGCCCAGCGGGCGGCGAGCGCCAGGCTCCGCGGCCGCGCCCGGCCGCCGACGATCAGATTGGGCGGGGAGAGCGGCTTTGGCAGGGCGTCGAGGCCGTCGACCTTGTAGTGCCCGCCCTCGAAGTCGAGCGGCCCCTCGTCCCACTGGCGCCGAATGATCTCGATCTGCTCCTCGAGCATCCGGAAGCGCTCTTCGGTGGGCGGGAAGGGGAAGCCGTACGCCGCATGCTCGGCCTCGAGCCAGCCCGCGCCCAGTCCCAGCTCGATCCGCCCGCCGCCGGCGATGTGGTCGGCGGTGACCACGTTCTTCGCCAGCACCGAGGGATGCCGGAAGGTGACCGGGGAGACAAGGGTGCCCAGGCGAAGGGTCGAGGTGACGGCGGCGAGGGCCGAGATCGTCGCCCAGGCGTCGAGCGAGCCGCGATCGGTGGGCCCGATCACCGAGAGGTAGTGGTCCGAGCGGAAGAGCGCCTCGATCTGGCTCTCCTCGCAAGCCTTTGCCAGGGCCAGCCACTCCTCCCACAACACCGACTCCTGCCCCTCGATCATCAGGCAGACGCGCATCAGTCGGGGAGGATCTCGGCGTCGGAGACCACCTCGGTCTTGCCGCCGCGGCGGAAGTGGACGTCGACGGTCTCGTGCTTGCCGTAGCTGCCGAAGAGGCCGAGGGTCATCGCCAGCCAGCGGCCGCTGCTGACCTGCTCCTTGACCAGGGGGCGCGAGAAGACGATCTCGCGGCCGTGGACCGAGTAGTCGGCGCCCTCCTTCTGCTCGAGCCCGTTGATGAAGACCTGGACCGGCCGCTCCGCCCCGCTCGGCAGCCGCACCCGCCGCCCAACCTCGACGCTGCCCTTCTCAGCCATCGAGCGCCTCGCGGAGGCGGGCGAAGGCGTCGTCGAGGGAGGTGGCGCCCAGGGGCTGCTTGCGAATCGCTCCACGATAGGCGACCACCGAGCCGTCGCCCATCACGTCGAGGCCTCCCTCCGGAGAGCGGATCAGCCCCGGTCCGGAGATCTCGATCCGGGCGTGCACGCGCTGG
>JBOGZE010000026.1:0-5326 GCA_050697055.1 Solirubrobacterales bacterium | reverse complement strand
CCTTCATCTGCTCGACGATCGCCTCGGGGAACTTGTCCTCGTGGTCGAACTCCTCGGCGACCGGGATGATCTCGTTGTCGACGAAGTTGCGGACCATCTCCGTGATCTCGCGCTGCTCGTCGGTCTTTTCCTGGTAAGGCGTGTGCTGGTGGTTGGTTGCTACGGCCATGGCTCCTCTGTGGGAAGTCGATTTCGGCGCCGTCGCCCTGCCGGCACGGGGGGCGAAGGATACCCCCGGCATCGTTACCCTCGCCTTTGGTGAGGAGTTCCTCGTGAGCAAGGAGCAGAGCACAGCCGAGCTGGTCGAGCTGATCCGGCAGGGGATGATGTTTCCGGCGGGACGGTCCTCGAGGGCAGCGAGGGAATCGAGCAGATGAGCGAGCTCCTCCGCCACCACACCCGCTCCGAGTTCGTCACGATCATGATCAGCGAATCAGGTCTCCCGCAGGAGTATCGGGGCGTGGAGGGCTTCCGCGAGGCGCTGCTGGTCGACGGTGCGATCAGCCAGGCCGGCTGCTACCTTGACCAGCGGGCAGGGCTCGAGGCGGCGGGGATAGACCCGCACCGCCGCTGAGCCGCAGCTACTCCTCGGCCAGGATCGAGTAGAGGCGCTTCCGCGTCTCGGTCAGCACCTCGACCGCCTTCCGCACCTCGTCCTCGTCGCCCGCCCGGCCGATCTGCACCAGCGCCGCCCGCAGGCGGAAGGCCTCTGAGCGGAGCTTGTGATGCGGCGAGTCCTCGTCGCCGTCCTCCCAGGGCGACTTCTCCTCTCCCCGCTCCTCGACCGCCTTGCGACCGTCGTCGGTGAGCGAGAAGACGCGCTTGCCCTCGACCTCCTCCCCCTTGACCAGCCCCTCGTCCTCGAGCAGCTGCAACGTCGGGTAGATCGAGCCGGCGCTCGGGCGCCAGCGCCCGCCGGTGCGCTCCTCGAGCTCCTGGATCATCTCGTAGCCGTGCATCTGGCGCTCGTCGAGGAGGGCCAGGATCGCGCTGCGGACGTCGCCGCGTCGCGCGCGGTGGCCGCGATGACCGTAGCCGGGGCCCCAGCCCCTCATCTCGCGCCCGCCTCGGAATCCGCGGCGCGCGCGGCGGTGTGTTGAACCATGCATCTCGTTTCCTTTCGATCAATCACTATTTATCGCGATATATCGTAACAGCTCGCGTACTTGGGCCCCGCCCGCACCGCCAGGACGACGCCTAGAGCGTCCAGCTGAACTGCAGGCTCCGCCAGGCGGGCTGCTCGCGCTCGTAGAAGCGATGGGCGTCCTCGCGCGCCTCGCCGCTGTCGAGCTCCAGGTGGGTGGATCCCCTCTCTCGCGCCCAGTCCTTGGCCGCCTCCAGTAGCGCCTTGCCGATCCCCTGGGAGCGGTGCCCGGGGCTGACCGCCAGGTCCTCAAGCCAGCAGCGGAGGCCGAAGCGAACCGAGTTCAGCTCCAGGTAGGCGGTGGCGAAGCCGAGCAGCTCGCCGCGGCGCTCGGCGACGAGCACCGTGCTGCGCTCGCCGGCGATCGCCTCGCCGAGGGCCTCGCGGGCGTGCTCGGGATCCCAGGACGGCGGCAGCGCCCCCGGCGGTGCGAACAGCCACTCGTACATGCCAAGCACCCGCTCGACCTCCTCCTCCCTCGCCTCTCTGACGTCGCCCATGTGCGCAGGCTAATAGCGTTTGTCCACCGCCCCCTACCAGGAGACGACTTGAGAAACCCGCGCGACTTCTTCCACCCCCTGGCGATCGACGCGCCCGAGCCCCTGCGCGAGATCCCCTTCAAGCCCTCGCGGATGATCCACTTCTTCGACGCCTCGAACAAGAAGATGCGGGCGAAGGTCCCCGACATGGCGAAGTCGGCGGACATCCTGCTCGGCAACCTCGAGGACGCGGTGCCGGTGGACAAGAAGGTCCCCGCCCGCGAGGGCCTGATTGAGGTCGCCAAGGAAGTCGACTTCGGCGAGACCCAGCTCTGGACCAGGGTCAACGAGCTGGCAAGCCCCTGGGTGCTTGACGACCTCACCCAGCTGGTCACCGAGATCGGAGACAAGCTCGAGGTGATCATGATCCCGAAGGTCGAGGGGCCCTGGGACATCCACTATGTGGACCGGCTTGTCGCCCAGCTCGAAGCGAAGGCGAAGCTCGAGCGCCCGCTGCTCCTCCACGCGATCCTCGAGACCTCGCTCGGGGTCGTCAACCTGGAGGAGATCGCCACCGCCAGCCCGCGGATGCAGGGGATGAGCTTCGGGCCGGCCGACCTCGCGGCCTTCCGGCGGATGAAGACCACCCGGGTCGGCGGCGGGCATCCCGCCTACCGGGTGATCGAGGATCCCGACCCCGAGAACGAGGACGCCCCCCGGGCCACCGCCCAGCAGGACCCCTGGCACTACTCCATCGCCCGCATGGTCGACGCCTGCACCTCGGCCGGGATCCTTCCCTTCTACGGCCCCTATGGGGACATCAAGGACGTTCAGGGCAGCGAAACCCAGTTTCGCGCCGCCTTCCTGCTCGGCTGCGTCGGCGCCTGGTCGCTGCACCCGGTGCAGATCGAGATCGCGAAGAAGGTCTTCTCGCCTCCTCCCGAGGAGGTCAAGTTCGCGAAGAAGGTGCTGGAGGCGATCCCGGACGGCCGCGGCGTCCACATGATCGACGGCAAGATGCAGGACGACGCAACCTGGAAGCAGTGCAAGGTGATGGTCAGCCTCGCCGAGATGCTGGCGAAGAAGGACCCGGAGCTGGCCGAGGCCTACGAGATGCAGGTTTGAGTTGATGCGGGGTTGAGCGAGCCCTTCCGCCATCAGCTGCGGGCCCACGGAAGGGCCCGCTGCGCGGGCAAGAAGGCGACCATCGTCGGCACGAAGGCAACGACCGGATTCGAGTGCCGGCACGAGCGCGGGCTGCAAGAAGCGGAAGCGCAGCCGCAACAAGCGCAGCAAGTAGCCGCGCCGCCGATCGGGAGGCCGTCTAGGCCAGCCGCTTCTCGAGCGCGTCCAGCTGGGCGCGGACCTCGTTCGGCAGCCGGGCACCGAACTGGGCCAGATGCGCCTCCATCTGGTGAAACTGCTGCCGCACCTCCTCGGGGTCGACGGTGAGCAGGCGCTCCATCTCCTCGGCCGAGATCTGGAGCCCCTCCGTGTCGATATCGCGCGCGGGCGGAACCAGCCCGATCTCGGTCTCCTCGGCCTCGCCCTTGGCGCCGCAGCGGCGGACGATCCAGTCGAGCACCCTGATGTTCTCACCGAACCCGGGCCAGATGAACTTGCCCTCGTCGTCCTTGCGGAACCAGTTGACGACGAAGATCTTCGGGAGCTTCTCCGCGTCGCCCTCGCGGCCGATCTCGAGCCAGTGCTTGAAGTAGTCGGCCATGTTGTAGCCGCAGAAGGGCAGCATCGCCATCGGGTCGAAGCGCAGCTGGCCGACCGCGCCGGCGGCGGCGGGGGTCGTCTCGACCGACATCGTCGAGGCGAGGAAGACGCCGTGCTCCCAGTCGAAGGCCTCGTGGACCAGCGGCACGACGGTCGCCCGGCGGCCGCCGAAGAGGAAGGCGTCGATCGGCACTCCGGCCGGGTCGTCCCAGGCGTCCGAGTAGGTGGGGGTGTTCTTGATCGAGACCGTGAATCGCGAATTCGGATGGGCCGCCGGGTCGTCGGAGTCCGGGGTCCAGTCCCTTCCGCGCCAATCGATCGCGTGGGCGGGAGGCTCCTCGGTCATCCCCTCCCACCAGGTATCGCCGTCGTCGGTGAGGGCGGTGTTGGTGAAGATCCCGTCCCGCTCGCAGGTCTTCATCGCGTTCGGGTTGGTCTTCTCGCCGGTGCCCGGCGCGACCCCGAAGAAACCGGCCTCGGGGTTGATCGCGTAGAGGTGGCCGTCCTCGCCGAAGCGGATCCAGGCGATGTCGTCGCCGATCGTCTCCACCTTCCAGCCCGGCAGCGACGGCGGCAGCATCGCCAGGTTCGTCTTCCCGGAGGCCGAGGGGAAGGCGGCGGCAAGGTGCCTGACCTCGCCCTCCGGCGAGGTCATCCTGATGATCAGCATGTGCTCGGCCATCCAGCCCTCGTCGCGCGCCATCACCGAGGCGATTCGCAGGGCCAGGCACTTCTTGCCCAGCAGCGCGTTGCCGCCGTAGCCCGAGCCGAAGGACCAGATCTCCCGGTCCTCGGGGAAGTGGACGATGTACTTGGTCTCGTTGCACGGCCAGGGCACGTCCTGCTCGCCGTGCGAGAGCGGATCGCCGACCGAGTGCACGCAGGGGACGAACTCGCCCCCGGTGCCGAGCGCCTCCAGCGCCTCGGCGCCCATCCGGGTCATGATCCGCATCGAGGCGGCGACGTAGGCCGAGTCCGTGACCTGGACGCCGATCTGGGAGACCGGGGAGCCGATCGGGCCCATCGAGAAGGGGATCACGTACATCGTCCGGCCGGTCATCGCGCCCCTGAAAAGCCCGGTGAGGATCTCGCGCATCTCCGCCGGGTTGTGCCAGTTGTTGGTCGGCCCGGCGTCCTCCTCCTTGCGCGAGCAGATGAAGGTCCGGTCCTCGACCCGGGCGACGTCGTCGGGGTCGGAGCGAGCCAGGTAGGAGTTGGGGCGCTTTGCGTCGGAGAGCCGCTCGAGGGTGCCTGCCTCGACCAGCGTCTGGCAGAGGCGGTCGTACTCCTCGGCCGAGCCGTCGCACCAGTGGATCGAGCCGGGCTCGACGAGCTCTGCGATCTCGTCGACCCAGGCGGTCAACTTGGCGTGCTTGGTTGGTGCCTCTGCGGCAACGGTGCTCTCACTCACTGGTCTGCTCAACTCCTTGGGTTGATTGATGGATTCCCCTCCCTGCCGCCGGGGATGTTTTCATAGGCTTCGCAACTGAGGCACACCCCCGCCGATGGAACCCACCCTTCTCGCCCATTTCACGCCTGAGGAGCTGCCGGTCACCGCGGCGGTTTTCGTGACCGGAATCGTCGTTGGCGTGGCACTCGCCTGGAGCCTGATCCGGGCCTCGGCGTGGCGTCGGACGTCCGCGCCCCCTCGGCGAGACGCGTAGCCAGGCGACCGCCACCGAGCCGGCGTAGCCAGAAGCGTGCCCTGGTCTCGCTGCGCTCCAGTGGAGTGGCCATGACGCCATGGAACATATGGCCCAATTCGGGGCGATCCCTCGTGGTTTAGGCACGACTCGCCTCCGTGGAAACCACTGGCCCGAGTCCGGTGCGAGGCGCGGATGGAAGCCTGGTGGAAGCGGCGTAGTGTGCTACTCACAGTTTCCCAAGCCTCCGGAAAGGGGATCAGATGCCCGTCGCAACCACCGCCCTGGTCCGCACCTTTGAAGAGCTCTCCCGCGAGGACGTCGACTACGCCGGC
>JBOGZE010000025.1:0-16256 GCA_050697055.1 Solirubrobacterales bacterium | reverse complement strand
CTTGCGGCGGGCTCGCCCGCGGCCGGCGGCGGTGCCGCGCCTCTGCGGCGGCTTCCAGCCCTCGCGGAGGACGTCGGCGAAGCTCGGGCTCTTTCGCTGCGGAGCGGCCATCAGCACCCGATGCAGGTCGAGCCGCTGCCGTTGCCCACCGGTCCGTTCGGATCCTGCTCCGCATGCTCTCCCTGGGTCGCCACCTGGTCGGGAAGCGCCTGACCGGCGTCCTTCCCCTTGCCCTCCCGCTGGGCCTCCTCGAGCGCTCCCAGATCCGCCGTGCCGACGCCCTCGGTCGATCCGGTTCCGCCCTTCACCACGTTCCCCTCGCCGGGCGCCTCCGCGGGGGCAGCCGGGGCCTTGGGAGCGGCCGCGGTGGTATCGGTCGGAGTGGTCGTCGCGGGCGTGGAAGCGACGGTCGGGGCCGCGGCCCCTGCGACGACCTGCTGATCCTCGTTGTTGTCGCCGATCAACACCCCGAGAAGCAGCATGATGCCGAGCACCGCGATCGCGCCGATCGCCCAGATCGGAGTCCACTGGCCTGGGGCGGCGGCTGGGGGGGCGGCGCCATCGGTCGCGGGTTGGGCTCCGTTCGAGGTGAGCTGCCTCTTGTAGTCGACCCGGGTGTCCGCGCGGCGGAGACCACAGTTGACGCAGTAACGCTGGTCGACGGCGAGGACGGAACCGCACTGGGCGCAGACGTCGCCCTCCTGACCGAGGGTCGGCAGGTTGACGGTCTCCTCTGTTCGCTCTGTGCTGGCCATGTGGTCCTCCTATTGCAAAACCGATGGTGGTGCCGTCACGGTCACGTCCGCCCCGCTCGGGTCGCCGATGAAGAAAATGTCGTACTTGCCGGGCCTCGCCCCCACCTTCAAATTCTTGAACTGGCCCCGGCCCGCGGCCACGATCTTGCCGCCGGCGCGAGCCACCGCATATAGCACCAGCTTCATCTGGTCGAATTGCGAAGTATTGGTTACCGTGCCCTGAGCGACGATTCCGTTCGGATCGTTGACTATGCGCGCGGGACTGACCGCGAGCTCTGGAAGCTTTGCCGGCGCCGTCTCGCCTGAGACTCCCACCTTGACCTTGGCCGACTTCGGCGGCGCCGACGGTACGAGCTGGTCGTTCACCCAGTCCACCGTCTCGCCCGGCCGGATCAGGGGAACGTGGCCCAGTGCGGGATCGAGTCCGGGGATGTCGTTCTTGTAGACCGACTGTCCCTTGGCGTCGCGCAGGTCGACGAGGATCGGAAGGTTCACCTGGGCCTGGTTGGTGGTGTTCTGGAGCTCAACCACGATCGCGTCGCCGTACTGATCGTGCAGCAGCGTCGTGCCGACGACCTTGACCCCCTTGTTCACCTGGGTGATCTCTACGCCCACCTCGGCCGCGAGCGCCTGCTCGTTCTCGGCCTGGATCTCCTTCGCCTTGTCCTGGGTCGACTCGCAGCCGGTGAGGATCGACCCCGCCAGCACCGCCAGACCGAGGGGAATGAGCATCCATCGGCTCAACCGAACCCTCCGCTGACGTACTCGCGCGTCCGCTTCGCCTTCGGGGCGCTGAAGACCTGGTCGGCAGGCCCGTACTCGACCAGGTCGCCGAGATACATGAATCCGACCCGGTCGGCGACCCGGTATGCCTGCTGCAGGTTGTGGGTGACGATCACGATCGCGACGTCGTCGCGCAGCTTCACGATCAGGTCCTCGATGATCGAGGTCGAGCGCGGGTCGAGCGCCGAGCAGGGCTCGTCGAGGAGCAGCACCTCGGGATCGACGGCGAGCGAGCGGGCGATGCATAGCCGCTGCTGCTGGCCGCCGGATAGGCGCAGCGCCGGGTGGTTGAGGTTGTCCTTTACCTCCTCCAGCAGGCCGGCACGATCGAGCGCCTCCTCGACCGCCGGGCGCAGGGCCGGGCGGGACGGCCGCCTCGAGCCCCGCTCGCGGAGGCCGTAGGCGACGTTGTCGAAGATGCTCATCGGGAAGGGGTTGGGCTGCTGGAAGACCATCCCCACCCTGCGCCGGAGCACGGTGACGTCGTGAAGGTCGACGTCCTCGTCGTCGAGCAGGATCGTGCCCGTGCGGACCGCGGTCGGCGTCTGATCGACGAGCTTGTTGAGGGAGCGCAGCATCGTCGTCTTGCCGCACCCCGAGGGGCCGATCAGGCCCAGCACCTCGCCCACGTTCACCTCGAGCGAGACCTCCTTGACCGCCGGCTTGCCGGCGTAGGCGACCGAGACGGCCTCGGTACGCATCCGCTCGCTCACCTTGCCGCGACGACCCTCCCGCTTGCGCGGGGCGCTGAGCAGATCCGAGGCCGCCGAGCGCGCGGCCTCGACGGCGCCGCGCCCCTTCGGCGGCTCGACCGCGGTCGGCTCCTCGTCGACGACGATCCGGCGAACCGGCGGCGGTGACTTCAGCGGGCCCATGGATCACTCCTTCTCCGAGACAAGAGGTCGACTGCGAAGTTCATCAGGATCACGACCACGAGCAGGATGAAGGCCGCGGCATAGGCCTGGTCGGGGGCGTTCCCCTCCCCCGACGGGGAGTTCTGGTAGACGTAGCTGGTCAGGGTGCTGCCCGTTCCCTTCAGGTCGCTGATGATCGGGGTGGTGCCCTGGGGCTCGTTGGTGAGGGTGGCGCCGAGCAGGAGGATGACGATCGCGGTGTCCCCGGCGATCCGGCCCATGCCAAGGGTGGTGCCGGTGGCGATCCCCTTGCGGGCGCCGGGAAGCAGCACCCTGCGGATCGTCGAGATCTTGTCCTTGCCGAGCGAGTAGGAGGCCTCCCTGACGTGACTGGGGATCGTCTGGAGCGCCTCCCGGGTCGAGCCGACGATCAGGGGCAGGGCGATCAGCGACATCATGATCCCGGCGATGAAGAAGGAGCGGCCGAAGACCGAGCCTCCCTCGGCGGTGAACGAGAGGAAGCCGAAGGTGCCCTGCGAGAAAACCAGCAGCCCGAAGATCGCCAGCACGATCGTCGGGGTTCCGGCGACGATCTCGACCCCGGATTCCACCGCGCGGGCGAGCCAGTTGGGCCGTCCGTATTCGCTCAGCCAGACCGCGGTGGCGACCCCGATCGGGAAGGCGATCACGGTTCCGAGCGTGGTCAGGATCAGGGTGCCGAGGATCGGGTCGAGGTAGCCGCCGCTCGTGCCGCTGACCTCTGTCGTCGAGGCGACCTCCGGGGTCTCGAACAGCGCGTCGAGCTTGACGTACTGGAAGCCACGAACCAGCATGTAGATGACGATCGCGCCGGCGATCGCGCAGAGCAGCAGGCCCACGGTCCAGGCGGCCGCCAGGCCGATCCGGTCCCAGATCGCCCAGGGGACGATCTCCTCTTCGCTCAGAATCCCCTTGTGGCGCCGCCGGGGCAGCTTCGGCCGCGGCAGGTTGGGACGCTTCGGCCGCCGGAGGGTCGCGCGGGTGCTCATATCGGCGCGAGCGTGTAGCGGCGCAGCGAACGCCTGATGTACCAGCCAGAGAACGACATGAAGGCGGCCGAAACCAGCAGCACGGCGGAGAACGCGTACATCGTCTCCGCCAGCGGCTCGACCGAGAGGCCCTCCGCGTACTCGACGATCGTCGCGCCCAGCGGGCGGGCGGGCTCGGCGAAGAAGATCGGGCCGTCGATCGGGTTCGGGGCAAAGCCGATCGAGCCGGTGACCATCGCCAGCATGATCGCCTCGCCCAGCGCCCGCGCCGTGGCGAGCACCGCCGCGGCGACGATCGCCGGGCGGGCGGCCCTGACGCTGACCGTCCAGAGCGCACGCCAGCGGTTGATGCCGAGCGAGAGGGCGCCCTCGCTCCAGCCGGACGGCACGGCGCGAAGCGCGTCAACGACGATCGCGATCATGATCGGGGTGATCATCACGGTGAGGATCAGGATCCCGACCCCGACGCTGCTCCCGTTCAGGGGGATTACCCCGGCGACTGACGCCTTCGCCCCTTCCGTGATCAGGTGCTGACCGACGAAGGGGACGATCACCAGGATCCCGATCAGCCCGTAGATCACCGAGGGAACCGCGGCGAGCAGTCTGACCACGGGCTCAAGCACACGCCGGATCGAGTTGGGCGCGAACTCGACGATGAACATCGCCGAGAGCAGGGCGACGACGGTGCCGATCACCACGGAGCTGATCGTGATCAGCGCGGTGGCCCAGAGCAGCGGCCAGGTGCGGATGAAGTAGTTGGGCTCGTCGGCGGGCGAGCGGAAGATCTCCTCGAGCTGCTGGTCGACGTCGCCGCCCGAGCCGAACCAGGCGAGCCCGTTCGCCGAGAACGAGGGCCACGCCTTCTCGAAGACGAAGATGAGCATCCCGGCGATCAGCGCCAGCACCACGCACGCCAGCGCGCCGAGCAACAGCTCGGCGCGCTGGTCAGCGCGGTTCCTCGGTCCCGCCTTTCGGAGACCGGTCGTCTTTTTCATCAGCGGAGCGGTACCCACTCCGAGCGGATGATTGTGTCGGCCCTCTTGCTCTTCAGGATCCAACCGATGAACTTCTTGACGCCGCCCGTCGGTGCTCCCTGGGTGACGAACCAGAAGTTCCTGGTCCCTCCATATGTGCCTGCGATCGCGTTCCGCAGGCTGCACTCGACCCCTTCGTAGGAGACGACGTGCACACCCTGCTGGAATGCCAGCGAGGCGTAGCCGATCGCCTGCGGGTCGCCGATCACGCCCTGCTGTACGAGGCCATTCGACGCCTTACCGGCGACGTAGCTGGCCTGGTTGGTCCCATCCAGGAACAGCGACCTGAATGCGTCATGGGTGCCCGAGGTCGGCGCCCGGCCGATCGCGGTGATCGTGCCGCCAACCGTCGCACCGGGGATGGCGCCCCAGTCTCCCGGGCCGTTGACGAAGATCGACCTCACCCGGGCCTTGGTGATGTTCGGGAGCTGGTTCGCGTTGTTGGTGATGACGCAGAGCGCGTCGCGCGAGATCTTGGTGAACACCAGCCCACCGGGATCACCAGTGGCGGGATCGCGGGACGACGCCCCGATCGAGACGCGGCCCTTGGAGACGTCGGAGACGCCGACGTTCGACCCGCCCTGCGAGATCTTGAAGGCAAACTTCTTCCCCTTCTTGGTCTTGATCCAGGCACGCGCCAGCTTCGTCTCCAGCGGGAATACCGAAGTAGATCCACTGATCGTGATGATCTTCTTCGCCTCCGCCGATGCCGGCACGGCCGCGATCATCGCCACCGTGCAGACCAGCGCGGCCAGGCGAATTCGCTTTCGTGACACAGGTACTCCTTTCGGTCTCAAACGAGGACCGCGGGAGTCTCGCGAGGGCACGGCTGAGACGTGTGACTAGCGCGTGATCAGGCGGTAAACAGCTTGTAAACACGCTTGAGAGCAGGGAAAACCTCAGCAATTACCCCGGGACTCGGTACTCCAAACCCATCTGATCAATCTCTCCTCCGAAGGTGCCCCTGGAACGAGAACGGCCGCCGTGCCAGAAGCACGGCCGCCGTCCCGAAAGGAGTGGCTTCGCTTTCGCGCAGCCGTTTGGTTGTGACTACTTCTTCTTGCCCCCCTTGCCCTTCGGCTTCGGGCATGCACCCTTGCTCCAACCGCTGACCGTGAGCGGATAGGGGTCGCTCATGAACTCGCCCGTGGTCGGGGAGCCGCCGTTCGGGGGCGTGATCACGGGCTCGTTCATAGCGATCACCCAGAACTTGAGCTTGGGCTCGCCCTTCTGCTTCTTGCAGGGGCTGGTCGGGAGCCCGAGCTCACCGGTGAGCGTATTGCCCGCGCTCAACCTTTGCCCGTAGGCGTTGGGCGCGGCTCTGCCGTTGCTGTTATTCGGGCTGATGTTGCTCTGGCGGTTGGCGATCGCGCACCCGAACCCGAAGTGCGGGATCGGGCCCTCACACTGATGCAGCGCGCTCTCGTTCAGAGCGCAGATTGTTGTGGGAGGCGGCGGGTCCGCCGCTGCCTGCCCGATGCAGGGCACCGAGTTCGCCCCGTCCCCGTGCACCTCAGGCTCGAATCCGAAGAAGTCGAGCGTCCGGCTGCTGACGATCGAAAAGGCGCGGATGTTCTGGGCGCAGCTGAACTGGTACTTGGCGTCAATCCCGGGCTTCGCTGGATCCTTCGGCGAAACCGTGCCCGTGCACAACCCGAGGTTGATCGGAACGCCGCCCGTGGCCGCCTTCTTCGCGCCCGCCTTCTTCGCGCCCTTCTTCTCGGCGGACGGCTGGCAGCCCTGGTAGCCCTTCAGCTTCAGCTTGAAGGGCTCCGTCGCGGACTCGCCGACGCCCACCGAATCGCCCCTTACCGTGAACGAGCTGACCGGCGGCTCGCCGCCGGTGACCACCGCAATCTGCAGTGGATCGCTCGGCTTGAAATTGCACGGGTTTGCCGCCAGGGTCACGTCCTGGGTGACCACGGCGCCGGCCGGAATAACCTGCGCGCAGGGTTTGCCGGTGATCGCGTTCACCGCGGGCGGCCCGCCACTAACCGTGGGCAGGACGGTGGTGGACCGGCCGCAGCTGGTCGAGCTCCCGGTGCTCCCTGGATTCTGCGTCCCGGTGCCGTCTACGGCGATGGCGCGATTTGGAACCCCGCAGCCGAAGCCGGCGCTGCCCGCTGCGGTGCTGCAGGTGACGAACGGGCTCGGCGTCCCCGCGATCGCCGGAGGGTTCGAGAAGCTACTGATCGCCTTGTTGCTGACAAAGGCATAGGTCCGGATCTCGTTGCTGCACGAGAACGCCGCCTTCATCGCCTTGCCCGGGTTGCTCTTCGACTTCGGGGTCAGCGAGCCCTTGCAGAGGGTGAACCCGGCCGAGGCGGTGCCCGCCGAGCTCAATGAGATGACCCCGAAGACCGCAACGACTGAGACGAGAACCACGATCCGCCGCCTGTCCCACCAGCCGCGCCCGGATCGAATTGAATTGATCACTTGAGAGGCTCCTTCACGTTTGTGCGAGGGTGCTCCGCAGGCGAAGCCGAGGAGCAACCCGTTTCTTGTTGATCCGCCTAGGCGGACGGACGCGCGGCAGTCTCTCTGTGCGCGGGAGCCGGGATGTTGCGATCCGGTGTACGGGATGTAAACGGGAGCGAGGGTCGCCTCGGGACGCTCCTCAGTACTGAGGCAGCTACGAAGCTAGGACAGGATCAGGAAGCAGGCGCCGGGGTCTGCCCCGGGTGTGAGGCGTCCTCAAACTCGCGGAAGAGCCCGGTGACCACGAAGGCGACCTGCTCGCCGATGTCGACCGCGTTGTCGCCGATCCGCTCCAGCGCCCTGGCCACCAGGAGCATGGTCATCGCCCATTCCCGGACGTCCTTCTGCTCGCCGACCTCGACAGCGAGCGCGAAGCACTCCTTGTTGAGGTCGTCCACAACATCGTCCTGCCGGACCAGATCTCGGGCGAGCTCGACGTCCCTGGCCTCGAACGCCTTCTTCGCCTGCGAGACCATCGAGCGCGCCTGCTTGCCCATCCGCACGATCCGCTCCACCATCTCCGTGTGCTGCGGGGCGTCGTGGCCGGTAAGCGGGATCACCTTGGAGATGTTCACGCACTGATCGCCCATCCGCTCGATGCTGTGGATCACATGGAGCAGCGCCGAGATCAGGCGCAGGTCCGTGGCGACCGGCGCCTGGGTGGCGAGCAAGGTGAGGATCTCCTGGTGGACCTCCAGGTAGCGCCCATCGATGCGGTCGTCGTCGGCGATCACCTGCTCGGCGAGCTCGATGTCCTGGTGCTCAACCGCCTCCAGGGTGCGATCCATTGCGGAGACGACGAGGTCGAGCCCGCTCAGGGCGCGGCGCTCGAGCTCCTCGAGCTCTTCCTGGTAGTGGAGACGGGCTCGCTCGGGCATCAGCCCACCCTCCCGGTGACGTAGTCCTCGGTGCGGGGATCGGAGGGGTTGGTGAAGAGCTTGTCGGTGTCGTCGTACTCGACCAGCTGGCCCCAGCGGTTCGCCTCCTCGGCGTCCAGCTCGACGATCAAGAAGGCGGTGCGGTTGGAGACCCGCGCCGCCTGCTGCATGTTGTGGGTGACGATCACGATCGAGAACTGCTCCTTCAATTCCAGCATCAGGTCCTCGATCTTTCCGGTGGAGATCGGGTCGAGCGCCGAGCAGGGCTCGTCCATCAGAATCACGTCGGGGTCGACGGCAATGCAGCGAGCGATGCAGAGACGCTGCTGCTGGCCGCCGGACATCCCGTAGGCGTTCTGGTCGAGGCGGTCCTTGACCTCGTCCCAAAGGGCCGCCCCGCGGAGGGCCCTCTCGACCCGCTCCTTGACGTCGGGCATTCCCAGCACCCTGGGGCCGAAGGCGATGTTGTCGAAGATCGACTTTGGGAAGGGGTTCGGCTTCTGGAAGACCATGCCGATCCGCTTGCGGACCTCGACCGGGTCGACCTCGCGACCGTAGAGGTCCTGGCCGTGGTAGAAGCAGGCGCCCTCGACCGAGGCCGTCGGGATCAGGTCGTTCATCCGGTTGAGGCAGCGGATCAGGGTGCTCTTGCCGCAGCCCGAGGGGCCGATCAGAGCGGTGATCTCGTTCTCGTGGATCTCCATCGAGACATCCTTGACCGCCATCTTGCCGTCGTAGAGGACGCTCAGGTCCTCGAGCTTGAAGACCGTCTCGCTGCCCTTTCTGCCCTCGCTGTGGGTTGCGCCCTCGGCCACGCTGGAGACGTCGATCTCGGGGCCCGCCTTCCGCCCGGTCGCCGCCCCCGCCGCCTTCTTTGCCTGTTCAGCCACCTTGTCCAACACTATCGACCATCACTTTCGTTGAAGCGTCGTTGGTTCGTCACCACTGCTGCTCGTATCTGTTCCGGAGCCAGATCGCGAACGAGTTCATCGCCAGCAGCACGACGAGCAAGACGACTACGCCCGCGGCGGCCAGCACCTTGAATTCATCCTGCGGCCGCAACGCGTAGTTGAAGATCAGCACCGGCATCGCCGAATAGCCGTCGTCCGAGAACGGCGTCGGGTTGAAGGTCACGAACTGGGCGGCCCCGACCAGGATCAGCGGCGCGGCCTCGCCGAGCGCCCGGGAGACGGCCAGGATCACCCCGGTCGCGATCCCCGGGATCGCCGCCGGCAGGACCTGCCTCCGGGTCGTCTGCCACTTGGTCGCGCCGAGCGCTAAAGAACCCTCGCGAATCGAGGGGGGCACGGCGCGGAGCGCCTCTCGCCCGGCCAGGATCACGGTCGGCAGCACCAGCAACGCCAGCGTCAGGGATCCCGCCGCGAGGATGAACCCGAGGCTGAGCGGCCCCCGCACGATGAACGCGAGGCCGAGGATGCCGTAGATGATCGAGGGCACGCCGGCGAGGTTTTGGATGTTGAGCTCGATCAGCCGGTTCCACCACCGGGTGCCGTCGGCGTACTCCTCCAGGTAGACCGCCGCCCCGACGCCGAGCGGGACGATCAGCAGGATCACGCCGAGGATCAGGTAGAGGCTGCCGATGATCGCCGGCTTGAACCCCGCCTCCTCTGGGTTGATCGTCGAGGGCCCCTCGGTGATCAAGTTCGTTCCAAAGGCCGGTGCACCCTTGATCGCCGATTGCACGATCAGCGCCACCAGCCCCAGCAGGGCGAGGCCGATCGCGAGCAGCAGCAGTGCGAAGAAGATCCTCCCGCGCCAGAGATCGCCACTGGGCTGGCGCTCGAGGTTCTTGAGTACCGCCGCGTGCGCGCCCGCGGTGGCGAGCCGGGTGCGCTCGGCCATTGGCTCTGGCATCCGCGGCATTACTCGTAGACCTCGCGGAAGCGGCGGACCAGGCGGATCGCGAACAGGTTCATGACCAGAGTCATCACGAACAGCAGCGAGCCGACCGCGAAGATGGTGTCGTAGGGGATCGTGCCGGTGGCGACATCGCCCGTCGCGGTCCTGCCGATGAACGCGGTCATCGTCAACACTGACTCGCCGGGGTTGAACGTGGCGTTCGGCGTGGCGCCCGCCGCGAGCAGCACGATCATCGTCTCGCCGACGGCGCGCGAGAAGGCGAGCACGATCGAGGCGACAATCCCCGAGATCGCGGAGGGGAAGACCACCCGGGTCGAAACCTTGAGCTTGGTCGCCCCGAGGGCGTAGGCGCCCTCGCGAAGGCCGCCCGGGACCGCGCGCATCGCGTCGTCGGAGATCGAAGCGATGATCGGCGTGATCATCAGCCCGACCGCCAGACCTGCGGCGCCGGCGGCGAAGGGGGGCGTCTTGATGAAGTCCGGGATCCCGCCGAGCAGCTCTGGGCTGATGAAGGTGACCGCGAACAGGCCGAGAGCCACCGTCGGGATTCCCGCGAGTATCTCCAGGATCGGCTTCAGCACCCTGCGTACGCGCGGTTTGGCGTACTCGCTGAGATAGATCGCCGACAAAAGCCCGATCGGGATCGCGAAGAGGAGGCCCCAGAAGCTGGTGCTCAGCGTCCCGATGACGACCCTGAAGACGCCGAAGCTGCCCGGCTCCTGCAACGGCGCCCAGTCGTCGAAGGAGAAGAACTCGCTGAACGAGACCTCCTGAAAGAAGCCGACCGTCGGGGTGAGCAGGGCGATCACGATCGCGGTCGTCGTGATCACCGAGATCACGGCGCAGAGGGCGAGCAGCCCCTGAATCACCCGCTCGCCCCAACGGGGACTCGCGGCCACCAGGGGCCGGGAGGGATCTTTCCTCCCGGTGACCCTGGTGGTCGCGATTGCGTCCCTTGCTTCCATGCTTCTTACCTACTCCGGTTCTCGTCGCCTCAGCCCGTCGTCGTACCACCACCGCCACCGACGATCGCGTCGAGCTTGTCCTGAGACTCACTCAGCTGCTCGTCGGTGAGCGGGATGAAACCGACCTGCTCGGCAACGTCGTTGATGTTGTCGAGATAGAACTGGAGGAAGGCGTCAACCGTCTCCTCCTCCAGCGCTGCGGCCGACGGGTAGACGAATAGTGGCCGGGACAGGTAGTAGGACCCGTCCTGTGCCGTCTCCGGCGAGGGTGCAATGCAGCCATCGCCGGCGTCGATCTCGAGGGCGTTCACGGTCCCCTCGTTCTCAACGAAGAACGAGTAGCCGAAGTAACCCATTCCACCGTCTGCCCCGGCGACGCCGGTCACGGTGGCGTTGTCGTCCTCACCGATGTCGTTGTAGTCGGTGCGCTGGGCGCCCTCTTCACCGTTGATCGCCTCCGTGAAGAAGTCGAACGTCCCCGAGTCGGTGCCGGGGCCGTACAGGGCCAGCTCGGCGTCGAACGAGGGCTCGAGCCCCTGGATCTCGCTCCAGTTCGCGAGCTTCGACTTCGGCTCCCAGACGGACTTGAGCTGATCGACCGTCATACAGGTGACCGGGTTGTTGGGGTTGGTCACCACGGTGAGCGCGTCGTTGGCGATTTGGAGCTCCTCGAACGCCACGCCGCCGCTCTCGCAGGCCTTGACCTCATCCTCCTCGATCTGGCGGGATGCATCGGAGATCTGGGTCTCGCCGGCGCAGAACTTCTCGAAGCCGCCGCCGGTGCCTGAGGTCCCGACCGTCACGTTGACGTCCGGGTTGTCGGCATTGAACTCCTCGGCGATCGCCTCGGTCAACGGCGCCACCGTGCTCGATCCGTCGATCCTGATCGAGCCCGAGAGGCCGGTCGTAGTATCGCCACCCCCGTCGCCATCATCATCGTCGTCGCCACAGGCCGCGACCCCGAGCGCGAGCACGCCCGATGCGGCCAGGACGAACCACCACTTGCGTGACATCCTGGATTCTCTCCTTCTCTTTGTGGGCATAGGCGGAGCAGGCTTTCAGCGCCGCGGCGGCATCTTGTTACCTGGCGGTGGCGCGGTTGTGAAGAAGGTGTAAATAGGCCCCGGTTGCGACCGCTTCCCCGACGAGGGGAAACGGCATCTACCCGTCGGGGGAGAAGCGGTAACCGATCCCGGTATGGGTGTGGATGAAGCGCCGCCCGGGCAGCGCCCGTGCGAGCTTCGAGCGCAGGCGCCCGACGTAGACGTCCACCGACCGGTCGCTCTTCCGGTAGGAGCGCCGCCAGACGCGCGCGTAGAGCTCGTCGCGGGTCATCACTCGCTCGGCGTTCTGGGCAAGCTCGGTGAGCAGCTGCAGCTCCCTCACGGTCAGGGTCAGCGGCCTGCCGTCGACCAGGGCGGCGTTATCGGCCGGCCGGATCTCGAGCCGGCCCGCGTAAACCGGAGAGGGGTCCACCCCGACGATCACGGGGCTGCCGCTGCCGCCTCCTGAGCTGCTGGCGCCGTTCTCGCTCTTCACCGCGGGCCAGCATTCCCCCGCGCCGCTCGTTGCGGGTTATCGACGAGTGAACTTCCGGTAAACGGAATGTGAACAGGCGCGCAGCGGGGCGGCGCGGCGCCTTTCGGCTAGCCGGAGCGCGCCTTCTCAGCCTGGCGGTTGCGCGCCCGCTCGACCGACGCGGGCTCCTCCGCCTTCGGGGCCGCGACCGCATCGCCGGCGTCACCGATCGTCTCCGGGTCGAAGCGGTAGCCGATCCCGAAGTGGGTGTGGATGTAGCGCCAGTTGGCGGAGTGGCGCTGAAGCTTCTGGCGAAGCTTGCGGACGAAGACGTCGACCGAGCGATCGCCGTGGGCCATCGCATAGCCCCAGACCTTCTGGTAGATCTCCTCGCGCTCGATCACCTGGCCGTGTGCCTCGGCGAGCAGCTGCAACAGCTCGAACTCGCGGCGGGTGAGGCCGACGCTCTGGTCGCTGACGAAAGCCTGGTACTGGTCGGCTCTGATCTCGAGCTCGCCGGCGACCAGCGGGCCGACGTCGTCGCGGGTGGCGGCGCGCTTGCGCCGGCGGACGACCGCCTCGATCCGGGCCATCACCTCCTCGGGATGGGCGGGCTTCCCGATCCAGTCATCGGCACCCAGCCGGAGGCCGCGGACCCGTTGCGCCACCGTCGACTGCGAGGTACAGACGAGGACGCCAAGTCCGGGGACGGTCCCGCAGACTCGCTCGAGGAACTCCCAGCCCTGCGGGCCGAGCACCGTGAGGTCGACCAGCAGCGCGTTCAGCTTCATCGCCACCAGCTCCTCGACGGGGACCACGCCGGCGAGCGTGCGGTGCTCCCAGCCGGCGCCGTCCAGCCTCTTGCCGAGGACGGTGAGGAAGGAGCTGTCGGTGTCGATCACCGCCAGCCGAATGCTTCCTGCTTGGTTGTTCATCGAGCCCCTCTCATGGAGCGCCCCCCTTGCCGGCCACGGCGCGCTTCCAGCATCGCCAGTCGGCGCGAATCATAGGGCCGTGTGCGGCGGCCCAGGCACGACCCTTTGTCTGGTTCACCGGATTTTCACAAGCACACAGCGGGTTTCTGCACCTGCCGGAGAATCTGATTGTGGCTGGATATCGGGAAATTCACACCACCCGGGGTCGCGGTCGCCATTCTCCAGCGCACTTTCGAGATTCCTCTCTCGTCAGCGCGCGCGACCCCTCCCTGCCCCGGGTCGCGCGCTTTTTTTTGGGGGTCGATCCTCAAGCCATAATCGGGGGCGATGGCGCACCAGCACGCCCACCCGCTTGGAGTCGACACCGACGCTCGCCGCCTCGGCGGCGCCTTGGGGCTGATCGCCGCCTTCATGGCCGCCGAGGTGGCGGCAGCGATCGTCGCCTCCTCCCTCGCCCTGCTCTCGGACGCCGCCCACATGCTCACCGACGGGGTCTCGATCGGGATCGCGATCGTCGCCCTGCGGCTCGCCCAGCGCCCTCCCGGCGGCGGCTTCACCTATGGCCTCAGGCGGGCCGAGATCCTCTCGGCTCAGGTCAACGGGGTCACCCTGCTGCTGCTGGGCGCGCTGATCGTGTTCGAGGGGATCCGCCGGCTGATCGATCCGCCCGACGTCGAGGGCGGCCTGGTGCTCGCGGTGGCGCTCGTCGGGATCCCGGTCAACCTGGCAGCCGCCTGGCTGATCCGCGGCGCCGAGCGCCGCAGCCTCAACGTCGAGGGGGCGCTCCAGCACATCGTCACCGATCTCTTCGCTTTCATCGCCACCGCGATCGCCGGAGGCGTGATCCTGGTGACCGGGTTCGAGCGGGCCGACGGCATCGCCTCCCTGTTGATCGCAACGGTGATGCTGCGCGCCGCCTTCCTGCTGCTGCGCGATTCAGGCAGGGTCTTCATGGAGGCCGCTCCGAAGGAGCTCGACCCCGAGCGGATCGGCGAGGCGCTCGCCGCCACCCCGGGAGTGGTCCAGGTCCACGACCTGCATGTCTGGGAGGTGACCACCGGAATGCCGTCGATCTCCGCGCACCTGATCGTCGGCCAGGACGCCGACTGCCACCAGGCGCGCTGGCGGGCTGCCCGGCTGCTCGCTGATCGGTTCGGAGTCGAGCACTCGACTCTGCAGGTCGAGCACGAGCACGGCGACGAGCTCCTCGAGATCGAAACCTAGGCTGCAGCTCAGAACGTCGCTTCGCGGACGCCGGTGGCGATCAGCAGGAGGACGAAGGCGCCGGCGGCGTAGCGGAAGATGACGAATGGCATGTAGCTGTGGGTCCGCACCAGCCGCAGCAACCAGGCGATTGCCAGGTAGCCCGAGACGGCCGAAGCGATCGTGCCGACGATCAGCGGTCCGGCAACGTCGTCCGGAAGGCCGTCGTTGATCGCCTTGTAGGCGCTGAACACGGTGGCCCCCGCAACCGCGGGGATCAACAGGAGGAAGGAGACCCGGGCGGCGGTGTCGCGGTCGAAGCCCAGGTAGCGGGCGGCTGTGATCGTGATCCCCGAGCGGGAGGTCCCCGGGGCCAGCGCGATCACCTGGGCGAGCCCGATATAGAGGCCATCACGAAGCCTGACGTCGTCGAACGACAGCCGCTGGGGCAGGCTGTCGGCGTGCTGGAGAAGCGCACCGAAGACGATCAGGAGGATCCCGATCATCCAAGGATCGCCGAGGTGGTCCTCGATGAACCCCGAACCGAGCCCCCCGGCGATCACCGCGGGGACGGTCCCAATCGCGATCGCCCAGGAGAGGCGCTCGTCGACCGTCTCGATCGCGCGCTTCCGCAGCGAGTGCAGGAAGGCGAGGGTGAAGGCAACCACCTCGCGCCTGAAGTAGGAGATCGCCGCCACCAGAGTGCCGGCGTGCAGGGCCACGTCGAAGGTCTTGTTGAAAGCCTCGTTTTGCTCCAGGAAGGTGTAGTCCTGAAGCCAGGGGACCAGGATCAGGTGCCCGGAGGAGGAGATCGGCAGGAACTCGGTGAGGCCCTGGACGATCCCGAGTAGCAGGGCCTCGAGCTCGGACATCGGCGGCATGCTAGAGCCAGGGCTGAACCCGGCGAATCGCCGCGCGTGCGTGCGTTACCCTGCCCGCCATGCGAGCCCAGCTCCGCCGAAGCCTCACAGTGCTCTGCCTGGCGGCCGCGGCGCTGCTGGCATCGGCCCCGATCGCGATTGCCGCCGACGGCGTCGGGATCTACGGCCGTACCGACGACAAGGTCGTCACCTTCTTCGCCTTCGGCCTGATGGCCTTCTTCACGATCCTGGTGATCTTGCTCTCGCTGATCCAGATCCGGCTCGAGAACCGCAAGCAGAGGCGCAAGGAGGATCTCGAGCGCCTCGGGCAGTTCTAGGCCTCGGCGGAAGCAGGACTTGGCACCCGCTAGGGAAGACTTTCCGACCGCCGCCGAGGACGAGGCGCCGGAGGGCGCCGAGCGGCAGGAGCATCCCCGCTCCTTCGACCCGGGACTGACCACCGGCTACCTGAGGAGGGGATCGCGGGACCACGATCTGCCGGTGGAGATCGGGGCCGCCCCGTTCGACCCGGGGCCCGGGACCGGCTACGACGAGCGCCGAGCCCGCCGGGATACAAAGCGGCGCAAGCGCGAGGAGGATCAGCGCCGGGAGCGCCTGGCAAAGCTCGAGGCCGAGATCGAACGGCGGGAACGGGCCGAGCGGGAAGCTCACGAGCGGGAGGAGCGTGAGCGCCGGGCGAGGATCGAGCGCGAGCTGGCGGAGCGTGAACGGCTCGCGCGCGAGGCCCGCGAGCAGGTCGAGCGGGATGAGCGCGAGCGGCGACTGGCGGCACAGCGCAAGCGCGAGCGGCTGGAGCGCCAGCGCCAGGAGCTCCGGGAGAAGCGCCAGCGCGAGCTCGAAGCGAAGCTCGAGCGGGAGCGCGACGAGCACGAGCGGATCGAGCGGGAGCGCGAGGAGCGCGAGCGCGCCCTGCGCGAGCGCCGGCGGCGAGAGCACGAGGGACGTGAGCTTCGGCTGCGCCGGGAGCGAGAGCAGCGCCTGCGCAAGGAGCAGGCGCGCCGCCGGGCGAAACGCCGCCGCCCCGCCGCGGCGCCGCGCACCAAGGCGACGCCCGGGGCGAGGC
>JBOGZE010000024.1:0-1859 GCA_050697055.1 Solirubrobacterales bacterium | reverse complement strand
TCAAGAGTCTGTGTGGCCATGAGTTGATCCTAGTTGCCCCCGCGACCGCAACTTGCGGCGTTGCGAGTAGCGCCTTCGGCAAGTCGACCTTCCAGAGCGTCAAGAGGTTCGAGCGCCTGCGCGCCTGGTCGGTCGACGGCCGGGTCACCCCTCCCCCGGCTCGATGGGCGCAACTGGGCTCGAACCAGTGACCTCCAGCTTGTCGAGCTGGCGCTCTCCCAACTGAGCTATGCGCCCGGGGGTGGAAAAGGTAGCAGCGGCCTGAGGCTCGGCGAAAGGCCTCAGGCGACGGGAGCGGTGGGCGCCTGCACCGCCGTCGGGGCCTCGGGGAGAACGCCCCTGGCGCGCATGGTGATCTTGAAGGTCTCGAGGGTGTCGTAGCGCGGCTGCCAGTTCGTGGTCGACTTCAGCTTCTCGGTCGAGACGACCCAGGGGTAGCGGAGGAAGTCGAGGTTGCCGGGCGGAGCCTCGGTCCGAGGCACGTGAAGGCGCCACATCAGCCCGTTGAGGCGTTTCATGTTCTTGAGCGAGATCCGGCGGGTTTTCTTGCCGAGCAGTTCGGCAGCGCGGCCCCAGGTCAGCAGGCCGTCGCCGGCCAGGTTGAAGGCGCCGTCATGCTTGCCGTCCAGCAGGGCGATCAGCGCCGAGACGACGTCGTCCTCGTGCACGAGTTGGAACTCCTCGTCAACGCCGTCGAGCAGCGGGATGAAGGGGTTGTTCTCGAAGCCGTGGACGAAGTAGTTGTCGACGTTCGGGCCGAAGACCATCGCGGGCCGAACGATGGTCATCACGCGGTCGGGATGCTCCAGGGCCCAAAGCTGACAGATGCGGTCGGCGTCGGCCTTGTCCTTCGCGTAGGCGTAGTCAGGCGCCCCTCGCACCGGCCAGTCCTCGGCGATCGGCTTCGGGTTGTCCGGGAAGGCCCCGTAGGCGCCTACCGAGGAGGTCACCATCACCTGCTTGACGCCGGCCTCCGAGGCGGCCTGCAGGACCGCCTGGGTGCCGTTGACGTCGATGTCGTACATCTTCGCCTCGTCCCGGATCGGGTTGAGGATGAAGGCGAAGTGCATCAGGGCGTCGATCTCATGACGCCGCAGCAGCTCCAGGATCTTCTTGCGGTCCCGGACGTCGCCCTTGACGAACTCGGTCTTCGGCCACTGCCTCGTCGGCGGTCTCACGTCGACGTCGACGAGCAGCTCGGTCTCCTCGCGCCCGGAGAGCTCGTCGATCAGGCGTCCGCCGATGTAGCCGGAACCCCCTGTGATCAGGTAGCGCACCGGCTCATCCTATCCTGGCCGAGCGGCCAAGTGTTACGAGGGCCTGCTCACTTTCGTGGATGCAAATTTACGCCGCACCCGAGAACAGGTGCAACTTACGCCGGAAGGTCGTGTTAGTGTCTTCTAACAGGCTCAAGTTCGCGCCAAGGCGGCCGAGTACTGAGTCAAGCGACTTGAAGGACCGACGGGCCGGGGAGCTGCATCTCCGGCGGCACGTCCTTTCGGAAACAAAGGGCCCCCTCACCGGGGCCCTTTTCCGTTCCAGGGCGCTTATCCAAGCCGCCGGCGCTGGAAACCCGCCCGGCGCCCCGCTAGTTTGGTCTCACCGATGGCACGCCCGCGCATCCTCCTGGTGCCCACCGTCACCGAGGTTGAGTGGGCGATCAAGTCCCTGCTGGAGGAGTGGGCCGAGGTCGCCTCCTTCGATGCGCCGGGCGTCGGAGGCGAACCCGCCACCGAGACCACCCAGGAGGCGATCGTCGCCCGCGGCCTCGCCGAGATCGAGGGCCGCGGTTGGGAGGACTGCGTGATCGTCGGGGACGAGGCGGGTGCGGTCCAGGCCGTTCGGATCGCCGGCGCCAG
>JBOGZE010000023.1:0-7587 GCA_050697055.1 Solirubrobacterales bacterium | reverse complement strand
TCTGCGCCCAGAGCGCCGAAAGAGAAATGAGCTCACCTCATCCACCAGCTGGGAGCGGCACGACGACAACGACGGCCACGGGACGATCACCCCCTTGACAGTTGGGTCGTCTTCAAAGAGAAAGCAGCGCCTTAGTTGCCCTGGTTCCCGCTCTCGGAAGTCGCCCGTGCCACGTGCCAAGCGGTGCGAGCGACAGCCTGGCCGCTCACCGTCTTGTAAAGGGGCGGACGTCGCGCGCAATCAGCGAGCGTCCCCGTCGGCTGATGGCAGGAGCACGAGTTTTCCAACAGCCGCTGAGCGCTCGAGCAGCTCGTGAGCACGACGAGCGTCGGACAGCGGCAGGCGCTCCGCGACAACGGGGTGGATCTTGCCCTCGCGGAGCAGCTCGATCAGCATGCCGAAGTCTTCCCGGAACCACTCCGGGTAGCGGGGCTCCCCGCCCACTGCTCCGGGTCGCTTTTGAGCAGCGTCGCGGAACTTCTGGATTTGGTAGGCGAGCACCCGCCGGCGGGGCGAGAGCTTCTCCCACAGCCAGAGGGCCCCGATCGACGCATACCACTCGATCACCGCCGGCCAGTTCTTGCGCCCGTCTGAGAGCGTGGCGTAGCGGCCGAACACGACGAGCCTTCCGCCCGGCCGCAGTGCGCGGAACGAGCGAAGCGATATCGGGCCACCGAGGCTGTCGACCACGACGTCCACGCCGTCGCCGCGCGTCAGCTCGCGCACCCGGGCCAGGAAGTCTTCGTTGCGATAGTCGATCGCCACGGCGCCGAGCCGCACGACCGCCGCGCGGTCGCGCGCTGAAGCCGTCCCGTAAAGGCGAAGCCCCGCCAGCGCTCCAAGCTCGAGGGCTGCCGTGCCCACCCGGCCCGCTGCCCCGTGCACGAGCACCGTCTCCCCGCGCTTCGCCATCACAATGCGGTGAAGCACCTGGTAGGCGGTCATGTAGGGGAAGAGGAGGCTCAGAACCTCCGCCGGGTCGAGGTCCTCGGGGACGTCGACCGCGCCCGCCTCCGGCAAACAGACGCGGTCTGCGTCGGCGCCCCACACCGTCAGCGCGCCGACGCGGTCTCCCTCGCGCAGCCTCGAGCAGTCCGCCCCGAGCTCCTCGACGACGCCGACGAGCTCGTAGCCGGGCGTGAACGGCGGCTTCGGCGCGCCGGGGATATACGTGCCGGCGCGCAGCTGGGAATCGGTGAACGACACCCCGGCCGCCAGGACCCTGACGCGCACCTCGCCTGGACCCGGTCGGGGATCGTCTTCCTCCACTACCCTCAAGACCTCGGGCCCACCGAAGTAATCGACGACGACGCGCTTCACCGACCCTCCTTTTCTCGGTTGGCGCAGCATCCCAGAATTCATCGGTGGTTTGTCCCGATTGGGGCCCCGGGTTGACCACGGACCTTGAGGCGAATCGGGGAAGTCGAAGAGGCAAGAAGGGCGCGCCTTGAGGCCCCAGCTGACGGAATGACCGCTTTGGACGACGAGGGGTAGCGGAGCAGCTCCGCGCCGCCGCGCCTCCTAAGCGCGACGAGGAGCACTGCCGCTTCTCAGTGCTCGGTTTCGCGCAACCAGCAACAAGCAGGATGGGGCGCCACGGATCGCCAATACGGAACGGTCTCGAAAACCGTTAGGGCCTCTTGGGTCCCTTGTGTGACTCTCGGCTGAGGCGGTTCGCGGCCGACGCAAGCGAAGGGAATCGTTTCGAGTGAGCCCAGGTTCGAATCCCACCCCCTCCGTCTCCCGGATTCGACTCGGTGGCAGTGCTGAGGTTTCCACTGGTACCGGCACGGTTGCCGGGCTCGGGTGCCGCTGAGAGAATCCTGTCGTGCGTCGCCTGAATCGAGTCCTGCCGTGGGTGGTCGCGGGAGCGGCGCTCGCCGTCGCCGTCTTCGCGGTCGTGCTGTCTGCGCTTGCCGGCGAGCATGGCGATCCGTGGTGGCAGAGCGCGCTCGGTCTCTGCGCGGTCCTCGCCGCGGTCTCGATCGGCCTCCTGATCACGGTGCGGCGACCGGGACATCCGATCGGCTCGCTGCTGCTCGCCGAGGGGCTGCTGCTCGCCAGCGTCGGTGCCGCGGACGGCTACGCCCAGTACGCCGTGCTCGAGGATCCCGGTGCCCTGCCGGGTGCGGAGTGGGCGGTGCTCTGGGGCCAATCGTCTTGGCCGCTGCTGTTCGCCGTGATCCTGGCATTGGTCCTTCTCTTCCCGGACGGCCGCCTTCCGTCCCCACGCTGGCGAGGCGTCTTCATCGGGGGCACGGTCGCGATCGGCGGCTTCCTGATCCTCAGCTTTTTCGACCCCGAGCCCTTCGAGGCGCCCTACGAGGATGTGGGGCGGCCGCTGCCGTCGTTGCCGGACGCGTTGTCCGTGCTCTGGCCCGTGTTCTTCCTGGGAATTCTCGGCAGCATCTTCGCCGCCGTCCGCGCGGTCCGCAGCCGGTTCCGGAGGGCAACAGGGATCGAGCGGCTCCAGTTCAAATGGCTCGCGTATAGCGCCCTCCTGGTTCCGCTCGTTCTGCTCGTCCCTGTGATCGGCGGGGTGGTGGCAGGAGGCGTGGAGGATGGGGCGTTCACCGCGCTGTTCCTATTCATGCTCGGCTCGATACCAGCCTCGGTCGGCGTGGCGGTCCTGCGCTACCGCCTCTACGAGATCGATCGCCTGATCAACGCGACACTCGTCTACGGCGCGCTGACCGTCCTGCTCGGAGCGACGTTCGCCGCGGTGACCCTGATCGTGGGCGTCGCGATCGGCGGAGACTCAACCTTCTCGACGGCGGCCGCGACGCTCGCCGTTGCGGTGGCGTTCCGGCCACTTCGAGATCGCGTCCAAACGCAGGTCGACCGTCGCTTCAACCGCGCCCGCTACGAGGGGCTGCAGAAGGTCCATCGTTTCCTGGATCGGCTCCGGATCGGCCGCAGCGGGCCCGAGGAAGTCGGCTCGGTGATCGCCGATGCCGTCTCCGACCCATCCCTCCGCCTCTTCTTCTGGCTGCCCAGCGACGACATCCACGCCGACGCAAGCGGTCGGGTGCACGCCGAGCTGCCGCCGGTGCCGGCCGGGCGCACGCCGGTGCGGCGTGGCGAGCTGCTGCTCGGCACGATCGTCCACAGCCCGGAGCTGGCCGAGTCGCCGGGCCTGCTGGACCCGGTGATCGTCAAGGCCGGCCTCGCGATCGAGATCGCGCGGTTGAGGGTCGAGGTGCGTCGACAGCTTGCCGAGGTGGAGCAGTCGCGAGCGCGGATCGTGGCCGCGACGTACGAGGAACGGCGCAGGCTCGAACGCGATCTCCACGACGGCGCTCAGCAGCGGCTGGTCTCGATCGGGCTCGACCTGCGCCACCTCCAGCATCAGCTTGGATCAGGGAACGCGGAGGCGAAGGGATCGCTCGATGCGGTTGTCGGTTCGCTCACCGAGGCGATCGACGAGCTGCGGGAGCTGGCCCGTGGGGTACGGCCTGCCGCGCTGGACAACGGGCTCGCCGCGGCGCTTCGTGAGCTCGGATCGCGGTCGCCGATACCGACGGAGGTCGAGGCGACCGAGGAGCGCTTCAGCGAGGACATCGAGGCAGCGGCGTACTTCGTCGCCAGCGAGGGTCTGACCAACGCGGTGAAGCACGCGGGCGGCTCGCGCGTTGTGCTGCGAGCGGCTCGGGACAACGGCATGCTCGTTCTCTCGGTGTCAGACGACGGTCACGGCGGTGCCGCACCCGGGGCGGGCACCGGCCTCACTGGGTTGGAAGACCGGGTCGCCGCCCTCGGCGGCAACCTCGACTTGCGTAGCGACGACGCGGGCACCTGGCTGATGGCGGTGTTCCCGTGCGAGTAGTGATCGCGGAGGATCAGGCGCTGCTGCGCGAGGGACTCGCTCGGCTATTCGCCGACGCGGGCCACGAGGTGGTCGCCACCGTTGACGATGCGGATCGCCTGCGTGCAGCCGTGTCCGAGCACAGCCCTGATCTCGCGGTCGTCGACGTCCGCATGCCCCCGAGCTTCAAGGACGAGGGGATCAAGGCCGCCCATTGGATCCGCTCCGCGCACCCCGATGTCGCCGTCCTCGTTCTCTCCCAGCACATCGAGGCTGCGGGCGCAATCGACCTCGTATCCGAGGGCGGCTTCGGATACCTGCTCAAGGACCGGGTCCTCGACATCGCCGAATTCATGGAGGCAGCCGAGCGGGTCCAGAGAGGAGGGTCCGCCCTCGATCCCCAGGTCGTCTCCACCCTCATATCGAGCGACTCCGAGGGAGGGATGGGCGGCCTCACCCCGCGAGAGCGGGAGGTCCTATCGCTAATGGCCGAGGGGCTCACCAACGCGGGCATTGCCGAGCGCCTCGTGCTGACCGAGCGAACGGTGGAGAGCCACGCCCGGAGCGTCTTCTCAAAGCTGGATCTACCGAGCGGGGAGGAGGGGCATCGCCGAGTGCTTGCGGTTCTCACGTACCTGGATCCCCGGCGCAATCAGGGCTAGCACGTAGTCCGAGTCCCGTAGGGGCGCCGAGGCAGCTCTGGTAGTTCCCTCGATGACCGGCGGCAAGGCCGTACGTAGGTTGGACGCAACGAAAGTCCACCCAAGAAAAGGAGCTGCAAATGGAGTCCACAGTCAGTCGTTCCGGAATTGATCTCGCTCGGCAGCCGGCGCGCCCGGGTCTCGCCCTGGCGCTCGCTCTGCTCTCGGTCCCCGGCTCGACGATCGCCTGGGATTTGTTCGATGGCGCCGGATTCGTGATCGGCCTGCCGCTCGCGGTTGCGGCGATCGTGCTTGGCGTCCAGGCCCGCCAGCGCTCGAGCGAGGGTCGCAGGAGGGCCACGGCGGCGATCGTGATCGCAGGGCTGATGCTGGTCCAAATGGCCGTGATCACCGTGGTCGGAGTTCTTTAGCCGCCGGTGTTGGGGCGGGCGCTCGCGGCCACGGGCCGCGAGCCCCGCGGCGTCCTGGGCCTCAATCTGACGCGGGTTTCGGTCCCCCAGCGGTCCCCCGACGCTCATGACTG
The DNA here is from genome assembly GCA_050697055.1 of Solirubrobacterales bacterium. Lineage (GTDB taxonomy): Bacteria > Actinomycetota > Thermoleophilia > Solirubrobacterales > 70-9 > CAVVYV01. The sequence goes on along the minus strand of JBOGZE010000023.1, from coordinate 2,597 downwards.
GCCGATTTGCAGGTATTTCTCGAGCTACCGACCCGTCTCGAGAACCGTTCGGCGGGGAGGGCGAGGTGATTCGAATCCGTTCGACTCCCCGTTGCTCCTTCCGCGTGCAAGGGGCATCGCCGGCGCGCCCTGAAGTTGGCCCGCGGGGGCTGCTCCTCTCGACGAATTCCAGCAGTGGAGTGCGCTCAGGCGGGCACGTTTGGCTCTGGCCAAACTCCCGTGCGCACCCGCTCATAGAGCGTGTCGGGAGCGAGGTCGGCGCCGCCGGGCCAGACGACGGTCCCGGATTCGGGATCTACCGTGACCTTCTCGAAGCCGGTCGGGGTGCGGGCGTCCTCAAAGACCGGTCCGTGCATGCGCTCCAGGACCTCGACCCCGCCTTCGAGCCCGTCGGCGAAGGTCAACTCCAGGACGCCGTGCTTGACGACGCGGACGCCGGTTATGTCGGGAGTGAGGCCGCTCATCGCAATGGCTCGATCTGCGTAAGTGTCTCACCGGCGCGTGCCCGGCGCCAGTTCTCGGTCAGCTCGTCTTGGTGCACCTCCGCCCACGCGAGGACCAGGCGCAGCTGGCGGCGGGGAAGGGTGCTGTCGATCACCTCGAGGTCGTCGATCCGGACCTTGGCCTCGCCCTCGGGGTGGCGGGCGTGGAAGTGCGGATGGCCGTGATCGCTGAAGTACATGGCGATCGAGATCCCGAAGAATCGGCTGATCGTCGGCACCGATCCATCATGGCGGCCACGTCGGCGGCGCGATCGACGTTCGTTCTGAGTTCGGAGGAGGGTCGAACTCAGGCACGAAAGCTCTCGCGCCATTTGCGAGAGCTCGCGATTTGGCGAGCGCTCAGCCCCGAGATTTGGCTCTCTGATGCCCTCCGTTGGATGGGCGCGGCTGGTTTCGAACCAGCGACCTCTCGCGTGTGAAGCGAGGCCGGGATGATCACCAGCGGCAGGTCCCGGCGACCCGAGGCAAGCGATCCCGCTCCATAGCTGGAATCCGGCGCCCTGGCGGTTGCCGTCAGTCGCCGGGAGTTGCCGCTGTTTGCCGCCGGAATGTTCGGTGTGAGTTCGATCGCTCCGGGCAAGCCCTGCCTGGGTAGTCAGCGAGAAGGGTGGGGGCCGGCCAGAATCTGTCCTCGCATAGCAGGTGGCGGGCGATTCGCTACTGGGTTCGTCGCGAAGCAGGCGCGCCGGCGGCCTGAGCCGATGCCCCTCCCACGCGAACGCGACACGCCGACCGGCTGCCGCAAAGAGTGCCGCTTTGCATGGAATGTCATGAAGGTCCCGCTCCTCTGAACTGAAAAGGGGCCTCCGCCGCGCTCACTAGAACCGCGGTTAGCACTGCCGTTCAAGCGAGGAGAGGAGACCCGGCATGAACTATGTCGGAATCGATTGGGCCTATGGGCGCGCCGCTTGGTGCGCGAGGAGCGCGACCGGGAGGATCGCCGGCGAGGGGATGATCCCCGCCGAGGAGAGCGGACTGGCGCGGTTGGTCCTGGAGCTCGGCACCGAGGTCGAGGCCTGCGTCGAGATGATGAGCGGCGCGGTCTGGGTCAGAGATCGGCTGCAGAGCGCCGGCTGGCGGGTGAAGGTGGCCCACGCTCGCAAGGTCCGCGACGTCGCCCCGCTTGCCTGCAAGACCGACAAGGTCGACGCCAGGGTGCTGGCCGAGCTCTGCCGGCGGGATCTGGTGCCCGAGCTCTGGCTGCCCTCTGCCGAGGACCGGGCGATCAGGGAGCGGCTTCGCCGACGGGCCCACCTGGTGAAGGCCCGCACCTCGGCCCGCAACCGGATCTTTGGCCTCCTCACCCAGTTCGGGCTGCGGATCTCCCACGCCCGGCTTCGCAAGCCTGACGCGATGGAGCTGCTGGCGAGCCGCGGGGTGCCCGAGGTCTGGCGGGCCTCGATCGCTGAGCTGCTCGAGCTTGCCGAGGAGATGGATCGGCGGATCATTCCGGTTGACCGCGAGCTTGCACCGCTTGCCAGAGCGGACGATCGCGCCCGGCTGCTGGCGACGATGCCGGGCATCGGACCGCTGCTCGGCCTCACCTTCGCCGCCGAGATCGGCGAGGTCTCTCGGTTTCAGTCGCCGGGCAAGCTGATTGGCTACGCCGGGCTGGCCCCGAGGGTAAGCCAGTCGGGGGAGCGCTCGGCGACCGGGGCGCTCTCGAAGGCCGGCTCACGGACGCTGCGATGGGCGGCGGTCGAGGCCGCCAACCAGGCCTGGCGGCCCTCCAACCCCTGGCACGACCACTACCTGCGCGTCTCGGCCCGCCACGGCAAGAACCCGGCGAAGTCGGCGGTCGCTCGCAAGCTCCTGATCGCCGCCTGGCACATGCTGAGCCGCGGCGAGCCCTTCAAGCCTCCCGCCCTCGCGGCGGAGAGAACACTGCCCCGGCGAGCTCCTGCTGCTTTCTGACCGCCCGACGGTCCTGCATGGAACTGAGCGGCCGAGGCAGCTCCCAGGAACGATCTGCGCCCAGAGCGCCGAAAGAGAAATGAGCTCACCTCATCCACCAGCTGGGAGCGGCACGACGACAACGACGGCCACGGGACGATCACCCCCTTGACAGTTGGGTCGTCTTCAAAGAGAAAGCAG
>JBOGZE010000022.1:0-2422 GCA_050697055.1 Solirubrobacterales bacterium | reverse complement strand
GGTGGAGCCGGCGCCGCAACCACCGCAGCCGGAGGCGCCGCCGCCGCGATCGGCACCAAGGCCGCCGCCGGGCTGGCGACCGCTGCGATCATCGCCGGGGGCGCCGCCGAGATCAAGCACGTCGCCGAGAAGGACCCGGTGAAGAAGGACAACGCGGTGGCGAAGACTGCGATCGACCCGGGTAAGCCGGTGGTGGTCAAGCCGCCCGCCGAGCCTGCCACTCCCCCTGTCGACCCGGCCGCGCCCGCGGCCCAGCAGCCGCCCGCCGAGGTCGTGGTGCCGCCGGTGCCCGCCGAGCCGACCGCGACCACCGTCCCGGAGGCAGGCGCCGTCCCGCCGCTCTTCGGCAAGCACAAGCGTAAGAAGGGGGCGCTGGCCAACTCGGACAGCCAGACCAAGACCACCACTCCAGCCGGCGGCGCCGTGACCACCGGCCTCCAGCCGGGCTGCGACGCCGACGGCGACGGTCTCGTCGATCCGGGCGCCGACCCCGCCTGCTCGGGTCCCGGCACCACCACCGGCGTGAGCAGCACCGAGTCGGCGCCCCCGCAGGTAGCGCCGCAGTCGATCGCGCCGAATAAGAAGAAGGCCGCGCCGAAGCGCAAGGTCAAGCGGAGGCGGGCAGCAGCCCGATGACCTTCAGCCGCCGCGCCAGGCACTGCGCGGCGAAGGCGTGAGTCTCCTCACGGCTTACCCCAAATAGCTCGTAGTCCTCCTCCTCGGCCCAGGGCGGGTCGATCACCTGGTCGGCGATCGGGATCGCTTCTTCGAGCATCCTCTGGATCACCTCACGGTTGCGCTCGTCCTCGCGAACCTGGTCGGCGAGGAAGCGAACCCCGAAGGCGATGTGGCGGTGCTCGTCGCGAGCGACCTTGGAGAAGCCCTCGACGAAGCCCGGCAACGTCCCCTGCCGCTCGTTGTAGTCGATGATGAAGTGCTGGCCGGTGAGCGCCAGCATCCCCTCGATCACCATGTGGTAGAGGGTGATCACCTCGATCAGGGTGCCGCGGTCCTCGGGCTTGTTTGCGAGCCGGTCGACTCGCTCCTTCAGGAGGCCGTCGAAGAGCTCGTTGAAGGCCGGGTTGAGGTGCTCTTCGGTGGCGCGTAGGCGCTCGGCGAGATCGCTGGCGCCGTCGAGCACCCCGACCTCGCTGTAGAAACGGTCGAAGAAGCGCACGTGGCGGGCCTCGTCGGCGATCTGCGTGCAGAGGAAGATCCGCTGCTCCTCGGTCGGACAGGCGCGCATGATCGGCCCGAGCTCATCGGCGACCTTCTGCTCGCCGATGAAGAAGCTGGAGAGCCCGTACATGCGCTGGAAGCGCTCCTCCTCGGGGATCCGCTCCTGCCAGTCGGCCCGGTCGTGGGAGAAATCGAGCTCCTGGGTGAGCCACTGCTGGCGCTCCCAAAGGTTGTAGAGCTCGCCGTAGTCGAGGAGCTTGACCTGGTGGTCTCGGTCGGCCGGATCCTGCAGCGCCGGATCCGATGTGGCGCGAAAGTCCTCGCGATGGGTTCGGGACGGGTCGGTCCAGGTCGCTTCCTTGGCCTCCACCTCTGGCTCCTCTCCTCGCTCTTGTGGCTTCTGAGGGTCCCGCCTCTCCCAGGGCGGAGCTCTCCGGGGCAGAGTACAGCCTCGATTGGCTAGTTGGCCAGTTTCGGTTCGTCCGGCGCAGGGATCACGATCGTTTACCGAATCTTGTGCTGATCGGCGCCACCCGCGCGGCCGATGTAACGGTCTGAGGACCTGATGAGGCTGAAGATGAAGAATCCCTGGACCCACGGCAACAAGCTGCTCGGCTACGACCTCGAGCGGCGGCGCCTCTGGGTCGGCGGGCAGCGCCTCCACCACGGCCTCACCGGGGCGGGCCTCGCGGGCGCCGGCCTCACCCAGTTGCTGGTCCGGCGCAGCGCCAGCGGGCGGCTGCTCGCCTGGCTGCTCGCCGGCGGCGCCCTGATGGCGCACGACTGGAAGGACCGCGGCGTCTGGTTCCGCCGGGGCCCGCAAACCTGACCGCCTAAACAGTCAGCGACTCGCCCGGCGCCAGGACCTCGACCTTCGACGTCGTCTGCTTCTCGACGTCGGCCTTGAATGCCTCGGCGTCGGTCTCGATCGCGGGGAAGGTGTTGTAGTGGACCGGGATAACGAGGTCGGCACCGACGAACTCGGCGGCGACCGCGGCGTCCTCGCGGTGCATCGTGTAGTGGCCGCCAATCGGGATGAAGGCGACGTCGGGCGGCGTCCGCTCCGCGATCAGCTTCAGGTCGCTGAACAGCGCCGTGTCGCCGAGGTGGTAGAGGGTCTTCCCGCCGAGGTTCACGACGACCCCGCAGGCGGCACCGATCACGATGCCGGCGGTGGGGCTGTAGGGACGGTCGCTGGAGCCCGGGACGGTGCTGGTGTGGTGGGCCTGGACCAGCTTCACCC
>JBOGZE010000021.1:0-2598 GCA_050697055.1 Solirubrobacterales bacterium | reverse complement strand
AAGCAGCACTGCCAAGGCGATCCTCCACCATCCTGAGCCGGCCTCACGCGGGTTAGATATCCGATACCGATCGTCACGATCCAGATACTCCCCACCAACAGCAGAGCCAGGAGCGACCCGTGCTTCGCCGCCGCGACAAGTCTGGGAGAGGGTCGCCTCCTCCCCCCACCCGAGACAATCCACGCTTCCCAGAGTCCTACCGCTCCCATCAATGCGAACGCAGCGCCCCAGCCCGTATCGCCAGCGAACATCAGAACAACGCCACCCAGGAGAACGAACCCGAAGGCCACGAACAGCCACGGATACCGTCGCGACACTACTCCTCCCTTGTCAATGGCCAAGCGAAAGTCTCCACTTGTGGCCAGCTGAAAGTCTCCACCCTCAGCTCGCCTTCCTCCTTGCTCCTCCTCTCGATCGGGCTTCCTTCATCCGGTAGGACTCGCCCTCGGTGACGATGACCGTGGCGTGGTGAAGCAGCCGGTCGAGCATCGATACGGCCGTGGTGTGCTCGGGCAGGAACCTGCCCCACTGATCGAAGGGCCAGTGGCTCGCCACCCCGAGGCTCCGCCGCTCGTAGGCGGCGGCCACGAACCGAAACAGCAGCTGGGTGCCCGTGTCATCGAGCGGCGCGAATCCGACCTCGTCGACGATCACGAGGTCGGCCCGAAGAAGCGTGGTGATCTGCTTGCCCACCGAGTTGTCTGCCATCCCACGGTAGAGCGTCTCCACGAGCTCGGCGGCGGGCAGGTAGCGGACGCGGTAGCCGGCGTCCACGGCGGCGTGGCCGAGGCCGACCAGCAGGTGGCTTTTGCCGGTGCCGGCCGGGCCGACCAGGCAGACGTTCTCGGCCGAGCGGATCCACTCCAGCGAGACCAGGTAGTCGTAGGTGGCGCGCGGCACGGAGCTTTGACCAAGGGCGAACTCGTCGAGGGTCTTTCGCACAGGGAAGCCGGCGGCGCGCAGCCTCGCGGCCGCGTTGGCCTCATCGCGCGCGGCGATCTCGGCCTCGACGAGGGTGCGAAGCAGCTCCTCGGGCGCCCAGCGCTGGGTCTTGGCGGCCTGGAGCGTCTCGGGGGCGATCTCCCGAACCCGGCGCAGCTTGAGGCGCTTCAGGCCGGCGACCAGGTCGGGTGCGAGCGGCGGCGCGGCGGCGGTCATCCGAGCACCTCGAGCGCGTAGTCGGAGAGCTCTCGCATCGGCACGTCGGGTGCGTCGATCCCGATCGGCCCTCCCGGTGCAACGTGGGAGGGCACGCCCCCTCCAGCCTCCAGGATCGAGACGACATCGGCGCAGGTGAAGCGCCGGAACGCGAGAGCTCGTCCGATGGCGCCGGAGACGGCCTCGGGACCCCACGCGGCGCCAAGACGGTTGATCGCCTCGATCTCGGTTGCCAGCCGGGGCGTTCCTGCCGCCGCGGCGGCGCGCAGGAAGTCCTTAGCGACTCCACCGAGCTCGAGGAAGGCCTTCTCGCTCGCGGACCTGGCGCGCACCGCGCGCACCGGCCGGGCGCGAGGGCCGCCGTAGTGCTCGTCGACGATCGAGACCTCGCCGGGTGCGATGAGCGGATGGCGTGCGACCTCGTGGCCGGCGGCGAAGATCGCCACCTCCCGGCCCTCGACCAGGACGCGGACACGGCTGCCCACCAGACGAGCCGGGACCGAGTAGCGGGCCGAGCCGAACCGCACCGTTGACAATCGATCGACCTTGCGCTCGACGCCCGCCGTGATCGCCGGCCGCAGCCCGGGCAGCGGGCGGAGCAGCTCGCGCTCTCCTTCCAGGCGCTGTGAAGGGACCGCGGCGATCTCCGTGTGAAGGCGTCCGTTGACCTCCTCGCACCACCCAGGAGCAGCCTCGTTCGCCTCGCCGACGTCGCCGAACGGTCCGAGGCCCACGACGAGATCGCGCTTGGCGTAGCCGACGAGCGATTCCACCATCCCCTTGGACTCGGGATCGCCCGGCTCGCAGAAGTCGGGGCGGAACCCGTAGTGGGCGGCGAAGCGCACGTAGTCCGGGTGCGGCACGACGAGGCCGGCGACCGTGGTGGCCTTCAGACACCCCATCCGGTCAGACAGCACCACCGCGGGCACGCCTCCGAGCGTCTCGAAGCACTCGGCCAGGAGACGAAGGGTCGTGGACCGGCGCTGGTCGGTGGCAAAGCGCACGAAGCGGAACCGGCTCCACGCGAGCACCGCGCAGAACACCTGCAGCCCGCCCTCGGTCCCCCAGTCGATCATGAGGTGCTCGCCGGGCTTCGGAACCCAGGGTCGGAACACGCGGCGCCGCCGGCGCCACTCGGCCTTGGCCCGGGCCACCACGCGGCGGAGGTTGCGGGCCGAACCGCCGTAGCCGGCCGCCCGAGCCTCCGGCAGCAGGCGCTTGGCCGAGATCCGGCCGTCGGTCTGACGGACCCGCTCCTCGACCAGCGCGATCACCACGTCGGTGTTGCGCGGGCGCCGGGGTGCGGAAGCCCGCTCGAACCGTCCCCGCCGAGTGCGCTGCACCACCCGGCGGACGGTCTTGTGGTTCACGCCGCAGATCGCGGCCGCGGCCCGGTAGCTCCCGGTCCTGCGGTAGGCATCGACGATGTTCATAGACTCC
>JBOGZE010000020.1:0-3911 GCA_050697055.1 Solirubrobacterales bacterium | reverse complement strand
GCCCCCCGGAGGTCGACTCACGCGCCGTCCCCGGCCACTGGGAGGGCGACCTCTTGATGGGCGGAAGGACGAGCGCGATCGCCACCCTGGTCGAGCGCCAGACCCGCTACTGCCAGCTCGTCGCGCTCCCCGAGGGGAGCGGCGCCGTCGAGGTCTGCGATGCGCTCAAGCGGAGCATCGCCACCCTGCCGGCCCAGCTTCGCCGCTCGCTCACCTGGGACCAGGGCTCGGAGATGTCTGAGCACCGGCGCTTCTCGGTCGAGTCCGGGGTCGAGGTCTACTTCTGCGACCCGCAAAGTCCCTGGCAGCGGGGCTCGAACGAGAACACGAACGGCCTCCTTCGCCAGTACTTCCCGAGGGGCGAGAGCCTCGCCGGGGTGGGCCAAGAGGGCCTCGACGAGGTCGCCGCAAAGCTCAACGGCCGGCCGCGAAAGACGCTCGGCTTTCGGACCCCGGCCGAGAAGCTCGCAGAGCTGATCGTCGGGCTCAACCGGGCCGCCGAGCGCTGAGCTCGCCTCGGCCTACGGCCTTCGCTCGACAGCGCTCGGAACCAGATGGGAGGATGCGAATACGTCAGGGGTGGTGCGGTGACCGGTTGAGGTCGCAATGCAAGGCGGCACTCTTCGCGGCATTGGGCCGCGATGTCGCAACCGCGTGCAGGGAGCACTACACCGAACGGCGTCGGGCCACAGCGTCGCGCCTGCTTCCGACGAACAGGAGCAGCACGCCCGAGCTATTCATCTCAGGCTTTCTTGATTGGGCCGGGGAGGAATCGAACCTCCGACCTGCAGATTATGAGTCCGCTGCTCTAACCAGCTGAGCTACCGGCCCGGGAACGGCGAGCGTAGCGCCCACAGCGGCGATGGCGGACCGGCCGCGGGGTAGATTCGGCGGATCGCAAAGAGGCCGCAAGCGGGAGAGGAAAGGGACCCGGAGCGGGGGCCGGATCGCGAGGAGAATCCGATCGAGGGTTTCGGCCTCGCCGCGTTCGGAGCGCTCTACGCCTCAGTGGTGACGGCGGGGGTGATCGCGCTGCTCGACACGGACATCGGCCGCGGCCTGCAGAAAGACCTCGACGCGCCCGCCCGTGTCCTGGTCGCGGCGCCGGTGCTGGTGCTGGCCGCTGTGGTCTTCGTCACCTGCGTGCTGGCGCTGATCCTGCCCGCCGCTCGGGACCGGCTGCTTCGGATCGCGGGGATGGCCGGCTGGCTGATCCCGGCCTGGCTGCTGATGGCGGGGTTGGTGATGGGCGCGATCGCCTACGCGCTCGACAGCCTCGACTAGCCCAAGCGCCCCAGCGATTCGGCGACCGACGGAGGCTCGGGCCCTCCCTCGGCGGCGGCCTTCGCCGCCTCGTCGAGGGAGCTGACCGCCGCGACCGCGGTCGCCGCCTCCTTCGGCTCGATCCGGCCGGAGTCGGTGCGTTCGGCGAAGAAGTGCTCGAGCCGCTCCGCCAGCTTCCCCAGGCGGGACAGCCCGACGACCATCGCCGCGCCCTTCAGGCCGTGGGCCTCTACGCGAAGCTCCTCGACCCGGGCGGGGTCAGCCTTCCCGGATCCGGCGAGCTTCTCGACCCCCTTGATGATCGTGCCGGCGCGACGGTCGGTCTCGCTGGCGAGCATGTCGAGCAAATCGGTGTCCCCCATGGACTAGTTGTACCCCACTCAGGGCCCGCCGGCCACGCGGCGCACGGCGTCCTGCAGCTCGCCGACGCTGAAGGCGCCCTCGATCACGGTGCTCACCTTGCCGCCGCGGTCGATCACGAACAGCCAGGGCTCGCTCGGGAGGCGGTACGCGCGCATCTGCGGTCGCACTCCCTTGTTGATCTCGTTGTCGTTATAGACCTCCTGATGGATGAAGGCGACGCGATCGCCGAACTCGCGCTTCACTTGCTCGGCCACGTCGACGACGGGCCCGCAGACCCGGCTCTGGCAGAGCTGGGGAGTGGCGAAGAGAAGAACCACCGGCTTGCGCCCGAGGACGTCGGCGAGGTCCTCGTCGTGCATGTCGCCGGGCGGCACTCGGGTGTCGATCTCGGAGATGTCCGCGACCTCGTCCGCGGTCGGGGTGTGGACCCTCGGGGCGGGGTCGCCGACGTCAGGGGGGTCGAACTGGCCGACCCCGCTCGGGGTCGGCAGGAGGCTGCCCGCGTAACCGTCGCCCTCCTTAACCAGGGCGCCGAACGTCCATGGTCCGGGCTTGTCGAGGGGGATCTGGGTGATGTAGATCGCCTGGGCCGCGTCGGGGTCGCTGCTGGTGGTCTCGGCCCGAAAGGCGGGCTCGGTGCTGAGGCTCTCGATCCGGGCGGTGAACGGCCCGATCGCCGTTCCCTCGAGGCCGGTACCTGGCGCCGCGTAGATCGCCACCTCGGCGTTGGTGACCTGGTCGCGGGCGATGGTGAAAACGCCGAAGGCAAAGCGGTTCTCGCCCAACCGGAGGACGCGCGCCGCCGGCGACACCACCGGGGCCTCGCCGCTCGAGACGGAGAGCACCTCCTGGAGCGTCCTTCCGTTGGCCGGGGGGAAATCGGCGGGATTCGGCGCCGGCCGGTCGCTGGGGCCGTTACCGTCGTCGGAGCTTCCGCCGCAGCCGGCGAGCAGGGCCGCGGCCAGGGCTGCTGCGGCCAGGGCTGTCGCCACCGGGGCGCACACGCGGGGGATCGTAGTTGGCACCAGTCCAGGTAGGGTGCCGCCGGTGGTTAGCGCGTCCCTAAAGGAGGAGTCCTTGGCGGAGAGAGCGGCACTGATCACCGGCGGTTCGAGCGGCATCGGGCTGGCGATTGCCCGCGCCCTGGCCGAGGACGGATACGGGGTGACGGTCTCCGCCCGGCGCCCGGAGAAGCTCGAGGCGGCGGCCGAGGACCTGCGTTCGGCAGGCCACGATGTGCTCAGCGTGCCGGCGAACATGGTCGATGAGGACGACCTGACGAAGCTGGTCGAGGAGCACCGCGAGCGCTTCGGGCGGGTTGACGTCCTAGTCAACAACGCGGGCGTCGGGATCGGCGAGGCGATGGGAGAGCTGACGAGCAAGTACGTGGACATGCAGCTTGGAGTCAACTTCCGGGCGGTGATCCTGATGACCCGGGAATGCCTGCCGATGCTGCGCGAGGCGGGTGGCGAGCACGGGAAGGCCCTGATCCTGAACATGGCCTCGATCAGCGGCAAGGCGGGACAGGCGTGGCTCTCGGTCTATTCGGCGACCAAGGCGGCGGTGATCGGCTTCAGCCAGGCGACCCAACGCGAGGTGGCCGCCGACGGAATCCAGGTGACCGCGTTCGCGCCCGGCTTCGTCGACACGCCGATGACCGAGTTCGCGAAGGAGATGGTGGACAAGGAGGAGATGATCAGGCCCGAGGACATAGCCGAGGCGGCGAGGCTGTTGCTGCGGACCTCGCGGTACTGCGTGATTCCGGAGATGATGTTCCTGCGCCCCGGGGACACGGCCGAGTCTCCCGCTCCCTAGGGCCAGAGGCGGGATCCGCGGATGATCCCGGCCCACCCCCCGCTCCACCAGGCGAGCTGGTGGAGCAGGCCGTACCACGCGTCCTCGAGGTGCTCCGGGCGGGCGTCGCCCCGAGCTCGGGCGGCGAGGACGAGCCAGACGCCTTGCGCGGCCCTGGCAATCTCGCGCAGGCGGGGCTCGCCGCGGTGGCCGAGCACGGCACGATGCTTGGCGCCGACCAGGCCGGCGCCATAGGCCCAGCCGAGCTGCTGGCGGAAGAAGCCGAGCTGGGAGGGCCGGTGCTGGTGGCGGGCGATCGCGCCCTCGCCGAAGGCAAGGCGAAGGGGGCTCTGCCGGCTGAAGCGGAGGCCGATCTCGACGTCCTGGGCGCGGGTCATGCGGGGGTCGAAGCGGCCGATCTGATCGAAGACGGAGCGGCGGAAGGCGGCGTTGGCGGTGATCGCGTAGGG
>JBOGZE010000019.1:0-2415 GCA_050697055.1 Solirubrobacterales bacterium | reverse complement strand
AGATTGACCAGGCGCGAGGGCCCGGCATCGAGCTTGGTCGCAAAGCGACCGTTGCCCTGCGTCGTCACAGCGGTCACGAACTCCCGCGATGCATCGGGCAAATCGATCGTCTGGTAGACGCAGACTGTCGCCCCGGAGACCGGACTCCCGGCGCCGTCCTTGAGCGATCCGCGAATCACCGGCTGCTGATTGGAGGTGACCGCAGCGCGACTCTTCAGCTGACCGGCAACGTCCGCGCCGGCGTCGAGATCCGCGGCGGCGGTACCACCCGATCCCGGGCAGGAGTTGTCAACCTGGACTGTGCGGCGAATACACGGCGAGGAAACGTTGCCGCCCACGTCGGTCGAGCAGATCACGACGTCGTTCGGCCCGTTCGTCCAGCCCTGGTCGTTCTCGGTGTCGATCGACAGGAGCCGAGTGCCGGAGGAGTCCGGGCAGGGCTTCAGGCTCGTGTACTGGCTCCCATAATTAGGCGCGCAAAAGTCGACGCCCCTTGAGTAGACCCCGTTGACCGAGACGCTGATCGAGCGCGCCCCTCCGCCGACGTCGGTCGCGGTCGCCTGCAGCGTCTGCACACCGCGCACCACTCCCCCGTCGAGGAGCGCGCCGCCGGCGGTGATCCCCGGCCCGACGTCGTCGCGCACGTTCGCCTGGAAGTCATTGATCCAGGCATAGGCCCAATTGCTGTGGCAGTTGGGGTTCCAGAAGCACTGCAAGCGAACCTCGAAATAGCTCTGCTCGATCTGCGTGGGCCTCGCCCACTGGTCCGGCCCGGTGCCTCCGTCGAGGGGCGCCCACGCAGGTGCGGTTGCCGGGCCGAAGCCGCTGTCGGTGCCGTAGTGCACCAGCGCGCTCGCCGTCGCGAAGTGAGTCCCACCCGGGGCGCTGAAGCGCCACGCGAGCCACGCGCCGTTGGCGGTCCAGCCGGTGTCCGCCCCGGTCTCCAGCTTAAGCCCGTAGCCGCTGCCGCCGCACGCGTACCTCCCCCAGATGCTGTAGGAGCCGTACGCGACTAGGCCCGCATCGGCCGAGTACACGTCCGGTTTGCACTCAGCAACGCTGTAGTTGGCCTCCGCACCCCGTGGCGCCACCAGAACAATCGCCAAGATCGCGAGGGCGGCAAGGACGAAAGTCTTCACCCTTCTCGCCCCTCTCCGCCGCCGTTGGTCAGCCCCGATCGCCCGCATGTGTGCCTCCCAGTCGATGACTCCTGTGTGGCTCTCCAAGTCGGCAGCACTCCACTTTCTCCCCACTTCACCCTCATTTCTCGAAGCTGAAGCCGCCGCCGCCCGCGCCTGACCCTCCGGAGGAACCGCTGCCGCCTGCCGGACCACCGAACTCCCCGCCACCGCTGCTGCCGGCATCGCTCTTCGCCGCCGGCTGCTCAAAGCTGAACTGGCGCTTCACCTGTTCGGCCGGGCTGGGAGCCGCCGGTTCGACGGCGGTGTGAGCGACCTCCTCAACAACCGGGGCAGCTGGACGCTGCTCACTCGCCGGCTCGGCCGGCGGCACGGGCCGCTGAACCGCCGCCGCCGGCTCCTTCCCGCCAAGCCCGATGTCCGCTGGGCCAACCACGTTGGTGGCAACGCAGGTCGCGCCGCCTGCCGCTGTGGCGCCACAGACCGCCAGCACCTTCGCCAGGCCAGCCATCCCCGCGCCCCTCGTACCTCCGGCCATCACCACTTGACCAGCGCCCTCCTCGGCACCACGGTTGAGCAGGGAGTAGCCGGCGTGCTTCGTCTTCTCAACCGCGGCTCCGATTCGCTCCGCGATCCACTCATGAGCTCGCCCGCCCGTGGCCTGGTCGAGAACCGGTCCGCTCGGGGCGAGATCGAACACCCGCTCCGGGATCGCCCGGAAGGCGCGCAGCTTCGCCCGGCAGCTCGCACACGAGCGGAGATGGGAGTGCACCTGATCCGCCTCGCGCCCGCCTGACTCTCCGTCGGCAACCATCGACAGGGCCGCGGCGAGCTGGTCGCAGCGCTTCCCCTGCTCGATCTCGGCGAAGACCGCGAGGAAGCGTTTGCGCCCCTCGGCCATGCAGCGGTTGATCTTGGTGTAGGACCAGCCCGTGATCTCGCCGATCTCTCGGTAGGTGTAGCCCTGCGCTTTCAGGGTGAGGGCGCGGATCTCCTGTGGTTTCAGCGCCCGAAGAGCCTCGCCGCTGCGCGCGACCCGCTCGCGGCTCTCGACGCGGTCAGTCGGCTGCGGGCTCTCCGACGCGATCGAGTCGAGGGGATTGCGATCCTCATCGCCACCCGAGCCGCGAGGGCCGCTCAGCAGACGCTCCCGCTGGCGGCGAACCGCCAGGGCTTCGCGCTTGGTCACCACCTGCATCCACCGGACCAGGGCATCGCCTTCGATCGGCGGCGCCTTGGTGAGCAGGATCTCGAGGGCTCGCTGGTAGGCGTCCTC
>JBOGZE010000018.1:0-1753 GCA_050697055.1 Solirubrobacterales bacterium | reverse complement strand
GATCTCGCCGCCCTCACGCAAGACTTCACCGCGCAGCTCAACTACCTCTCGGCGGAGCCGAAGCGCCCGGGACTTCCGCGAGGAATCGCGGTCGGCGGCGTGTGCGCCCGGCTCGGCGGAGCGGGTTCTATTCACGGCCATCGACGCACGCGGACATCCGGCCCGCTGCGCGTCCACTCTTGCCACGTAAGCCCAGGCCAGCAGTATCCATCCCTCTTCGTCGGCGGGCGTAAACGGTGTGTAACCGCCGTTGGCTCCGGCGAGGCTTCACCGCTTCCGCAACGCCCGACGTATGAAAGTCAAGTCTTCTCTGGACGCATCACCTCCAATTTGCGAGAGTGCCCGCCAAGGGCGTCGGTGACGACGAGCTAAAGAGCAGGCTCTGGGGCTTAGTCCTGCCGCGCAGCTAAAGACGCGCGCCCCGGTGTCGCATCGGCGCCCGCCTTCTTCTTCTGGGTTCGCTCCCAATCGGCGACGGTGCGCTTGTAGGCAACCTCGGCCTGGAGGGCGAGCTCGCGCTCCGCCTGGCGGATCGCCGCGTTCGCCGCCCAGGTGCCGCGCTTTGCCGTCGTCCTGCGCGGCGCGCCGGCGCGGAGCTCCGCCCGGCGGATCTTCTTCGCCGTCAGCGATGGTTGCGCGTAGGCGTAGTCCTCGCCTCGGCTTAGCATGCACCAGCAAAGGCAGGCCAGCTTTCTTGCCACCGCGACGATCGCCGCCTGGTGTCCTCTGCGGGCGCGGATCCGCTCAAAGAAGGCGTGCATCGGGCCGGGGGCCAAGATCACCGACCAGCTCGCCTCCACCAGCGCGTAGCGCCCCGACGAGGAGCCCTGCTTTGAGATCCGCGCCCTCGAGGCCGCCGTGGTTCCCGACTCGCGCACCTTGGGATCGAGGCCCAGGTAGCCGACCAGCTTCTTTCGGTCGGGGAACCTGCCGATATCGCCGATCGCCGCCATGAACGCCGAGGCCGTGATCACGTTCATCCCCGGGATCGTCATCAGGCGGCGGATCTCCGCTGATGAGAGGGCCTCTTTGGCGATCACCTTCTCGATCTCCGCGATCTCTCGCTCGCAGAAGTCGATTTGGCGCAGGCAGCCGTCGACGGTCTCGCGCTCGTAGGCCGGCAGCTCGACCTCCTCCAGCCAGCGGCGGCCCTTGAGGCCGAAGAGATCGCTCACCTTGGGCTTGGGTATCAGCCGCCGCATGAGCGCGGCGTGGATCTCGTTCTTTGCCTTCGTCCTCACCCTGACCAGCTGCGCCCGCCGCCCGAGCCGGCGACGCATGGCCCGGGTCTTCTCGTCCGGCACCCAGACCCCGTCGAGCTGGCCCGCGGCGAGGAGCTTCGCCAGCGCCCGGGCGTCGAGGCGGTCGGTCTTCGCCCTCGCGGCGCGGATCCCGGTGTCTGCCGGGGAGACGACCACCACTCTCTCGACGTGCGGTCTTAGGGTCCGCGCCACCTCCCAGGCGTTGCCCGACACCTCGAGCGCCACCCGGTCGTCTTGTCCAAGGCTCTGGGCAAAGAGCTCCAGGGCCTCCGGGGTCATCTCGATCCGCCCGCCGGAGCGGACCTCGCCGTCCTCGGCGATCGCGACCTCGGCGAAGTCGCGGTGAATATCGAGACCGATCGATCTCATCTCTGCACCTCCTAGTTGTCTTGTGCTGCGGAGGGCAGGTGGACAACGACAGCGACGTATCCGTGCTCGAAGCACAACCGGGCCGGTCGCAGGGGCGGCCATTGAAAAGCCGGGCTCTGGGC
>JBOGZE010000017.1:0-2231 GCA_050697055.1 Solirubrobacterales bacterium | reverse complement strand
TGACCGGCTTCCCGGTGAGCTTGTGGAGCTCGCGGCGCAGGGCATCGACCTCGCTGCCGGACTTGCCGATCACGATCCCGGGCCTCGCCGTGGAGATGTCGACCTCGACCTCGCCGGAGCCCTTCACGATCGTGATCTGGGAGAGGCCGGCGTGCGAGAGCTTGTTCTCGATGTGCGAGCGGATCACCAGGTCCTCGTTGAGGAGATCTGCGAACTCGCGCTCGTTGAACCAGTTCGACTTCCAGTCGTGGATGTAGCCGACCCGGAATCCCTCGGGGTGGATCTTCTGTCCCACGTCTCCTCAGTCCTCCGGCGTCAGCGCCACGTGGATGTGGCTGGTTCGCTTGTTGATCCGGGTCGCCCTACCCAGCGCTCGGGGCCGGTAGCGGCGCAGCGTGGGGCCCTCGTCGACCGTGATGTCGGCGACCCGCAGCTCGTCGGCAACCAGGTCATGATTTGCCTCCGCGTTCGCGGTGGCGGAATCAATCAGCTTGGCGATGTCGCGGGCGGCGCCGCGATTGGAGAAGCGCAGCAGGGTCCTGGCGTCATCGACGTGCATCCCGCGCACCTGGTTGGCGACCAGGCGAGCCTTCCGGGGCGCCACCCGAACGTAGCGGGCGCGGGCGTTGACCACCGGGGGCTTCGGAGCCTCCTCCGGCTTCGGCTTTGCCTTTGGCTTCGCCTCCGCCTTTGGCTTCGCCTCCGCCTTTGGCTTCGCCTGGGTCTGCGGCTTTGATTCGGCCGCGGTTTTTGTGGCCGCCGACTTGGTGCTGGTCGGCTTGGCCTTGGTCTTGGTCTTGGCCTCGGTCTTGGGCTTGGCCTCGGTCCTCGGCTTCGCCGCAGGCTTCCTCGCTGCAGGCTTCTTCGCCACCGGCTTCTTCGCGGGCGCTTTCTTCGCAGACGAGCTCGAGCTCTTCGACTCGGCGCCGGTGCCCTTCTGCTTCCTGTCCTTGTCCTCAGCCATCCGCTAGTCCTCTCGCTGGGCGGAGCCGGCGCCCGAGTGGGCGCGGAAGGTTCTGGTCGGGGCGAACTCGCCGAGCTTGTGGCCGACCATCGACTCGGAGATGTAGACGGGGACGTGCTTGCGGCCGTCGTGGACGGCGATCGTGTGACCGACCATCTCCGGGAAGACGGTGGACTGGCGCGACCAGGTCTTCACCATCTGCTTCTGGCCTAACTCGTTCATCGCCACCACCCGCTTCATCAGCCGCTCCTCGGCCCACGGGCCCTTCTTGGTCGAGCGTCCCAACAGGTACCTACTTCCTCTTCCCTCGACGGCGCCCGCGGACGATCAGCTCGTCGGAGCGCTTGCCCTTCTTCCGGGTCCTGTAGCCCAGCGTCGGCTTCCCCCAGGGGGTCACGGGGTGCCCGCCGGGGGTGTGGTGGGCCTCGCCGCCGCCGTGCGGGTGGTCGACCGGGTTCATCGCCACGCCACGGGTCTGCGGGCGGCGGCCCTTGTGGCGATTGCGTCCGGCCTTGCCGACCTTGACATTCTGGTGCTCGGTGTTGGAGAGGCTGCCAACGGTCGCCCGGCACTCGCCGCGGACCATGCGCACCTCGGCGGAGGGCAGCCGCAGGCTCACCATCGGGCCCTCCTTGGCCACCACCTGGATCGCGGTGCCCGCGGCGCGGCCGAGGCGCCCGCCCTGGCCCGGGACCAGCTCGACGTTGTGGACCACGGTCCCGGTCGGGATCCGCGCCAGCGCCAGGGCGTTGCCGGGGCTGATGTCGGCGCCCTCGCCGGAGGAGATCTCGTCGCCGACCCGCAGCCCCTGCGGCGCCAGGATGTAGCGCTTCTCGCCGTCGGCGTAGTTGAGCAGGGCGATGTTTGCGCTGCGGTTCGGGTCGTACTCGATCGTCGCAACGCGGGCGGGCACTCCGTCCTTGGTTCGCTTGAAGTCGATCCGGCGGTAACGCCGCTTGGCGCCGCCGCCTCGATGGCGTGCGGTCACCCGGCCGTCTGTGTTGCGGCCGCTGGAGCGCTTCTTGCCCTTGGTCAGCTGCTTGCTCGGCCCGTCGCCGCTGAGCTCCTCGCGGACCTGGTAGGTGCCGAAGCGCCTGCCCGGGCTGGTCGGTCTTGTCTTTCGGTTCGCCATCAGCTCGTTACTCCTCGACCGCCGCGCCCTCGAACAGCTCGATCCGCTCGCCGGGGGCGAGCTGGACGACCGCCTTCTTCCAGGCCCGGGAGCGGCCGCTGGAAAGGCCTCGGCGCTTCGGCTTCGAGTTGACCT
>JBOGZE010000016.1:0-4950 GCA_050697055.1 Solirubrobacterales bacterium | reverse complement strand
CCTACATCCTCTCCGACCCCCTCGGGCACGGCTCTGATCTGTTCGGGACGGCGGGCGGCGGCATCAACTACGGGATCGTCGGCTCGAACACGGTCTGGTACGTGCAGGTCGCCGCCCTCGTGATCGGCCACGTGGTGGCGCTCACCCTGGCCCACGATCGGGCGCTCGGGGTCTACGACGACGTCCGCCACGCCTCCCGATCGCAGTACTTCATGCTCGCGGTGATGGTCGGCTTCACCTGCTTCGGGCTCTTCCTGCTCTCGCAGGCGAACGCCTAGCTTCAGTCGGCGAGCTTCTCGATCGCGACCCCGAGGCGCTGTGCCTCGATCCCTTCTCCTTCGAGGATCACCACCACGTTCGCCGCCTGGTAGCAGAGGAGGTCGGCGGCGTCGCGGCACCCCTGCATCTCCTCATCGGCGGCCTCGTTGTCGTAATCCGTCCTGCCTAGCCCGGCGTAGCCCCAGCTGACACGAGGGTTGCAGCCCGGACCAGGGATCGGGGTCCGGAGCCCCGAATCGGAGGGGATGGGCAGACGATGGTCGAATGCTGCGCGCGGCTGGAGGCGAGCGGGCCTGGCGGCCTTGCTGCTGCTATCCGGGACCGGGGCCGGAGCGGCATCGGCCGCTGCGCAGGACGGGGTCACGGCGACCACCAGCACCGAGGCTGCCCCGGCCAGCACCGAGGCCGCCCCCGCCGCCGCGCCGGGCGGCGGCACGGTTGCCCCCGGAAACCCGCAGATCGGCGCCGTGGGTTGCCTCAGCCGCTGCATTGGGCCGGCCACCGGCATCGTTCGCTCCAGGGTGAGGATCACCGGCGCCGAGCTCGGCAACACGGTCCTCGTCTCCTTTCCCGGCGCCGACGGGAAGCGCGCCAAGGACCGATCCCCAGTGGTAAAGCCCAGCGGAGCCGTCCTCGCCAAGGTGCCCGCCGATGCGACCACCGGTCCGATCCGGGTCGCCGACTCCTTCGGCCAGTTCCGTGACTCGGCGACCAGCTTCGGGGTCGGTACCAAGGCTCAGCTGCGGGCGGCCCGCCTGGGATTCATCTTCCCGGTGCGAGGGCCGCACAACTTCGGTGGTCCCGAGGCGCTGTTCGGCGCCCCCCGCGACGGCCACCTGCACCAGGGGCAGGACGTGATCGCCGCCTGCGGCACGATTCTGGCGGTAGTCCACGGCGGGGTCGTCAAGGCGAACGGCTTCCAGACCGCCGCCGGCAACTACGTCATCATCGATGGTGCCGACGTCAAGCAGGACTACGCCTACATGCACCTCCAGGGGCCCTCGCCCCTGGCGATCGGCCAGGCGGTTACCACCGGCCAGAAGGTTGGCAAGGTCGGCACCACCGGCCACTCGACCGGCTGCCACCTGCACTTCGAGCTCTGGGTCGGCGCCGGCTGGTACACCGGCGGTGCCCCGATCGACCCCTTGCCGCTACTGGAGTACTGGGACAGCTACTCCTAGGACTCGTCAATCGGCGCGTCCAGCGCCTTCCAGTCGGCCTCGCTCGCGAACTTGGTCAGCTTCGAGCCGTTGTGCGTGGCGCGAAAGGCGTACCGCACGCTCTGCTTGCCCGTCTTGGTCGTGCTCTCGTAGCGGACCTTGCGCACCTCGGACTCCGGTACCTGGACCTTTTCTCTCTTCCTTACGTCGTAGAACTCGATGCTCATCACTCCTCCTCTGTCAGCCCCCTTATGAAAATGCCGGCCGCTCTATCGGCCGGGCCGCGAGCCATCAACATAGCCATCGGCTCGGCGGCCACCTGACCCACCGGTTGTATCAATTGCCTCTTTCATTGACCGGGCGCGGGGGCCGTGGTGGCCAGCCCATTTCGGAGCAACTCGGCGTCCTGGCGCAGCATGCGGATGTAGTCGCCTGCCTCGCCGGGAGCCTCCACCAGGAGGTGCTCCTCGATCGCGACCCCGGCCTCGCCGGCGATTCGCTCGAGCACCTCGGGATCGTCGGTCTCCTGGGCGAAGATGGTCGGCACTCCTGAGGAGCGCACCGCGTCCTCTACCTCCTTGATCGTCTGGGCGCTCGCCTCGGCCTCGGGGCCGGTCGCGGGAAACGGCGTCGCCAGCACCTCGAACCCGTAGCGGTCCGCGAAGTAGCCCATCGCGTCGTGAGAGGTGACCAGCTTGCGGTTCTGGGGCGGGATCGTGGCGACCGCCTGTTCGACCTCGGCATCGAGCTGACGAAGCTCGGACGCGTAGCTTTCGGCACGGCTGCGATAGCCGTCCGCATGCTCGGGATCGGCCTCGGCAAGGGCGACGGCGAGCGCCGGCAGCGCCGCCGCCACCCGGCTCGGATCCATCCAGACATGCGGGTCGACACCGCCCTGCTCCTCCTCCTCGGGCGTGGGGTGCTCGCGCGATCCGGCCGGGCGGAACTGCTCGAGCGGCCCGACGTGGTCGCTGACCGCGAACTTGGGAACGTCGATCTCGTCGATCGGAAGGCCCGCCTCGAGGTCGGCGCCGTTGTAGACCAGCAGCAGGGAGTCCTCGATCGTGGCGCGGTCCTCGGCGCTCAGCTGGAATTCGTGGGGGCTGGTCGCGTCCGGGATCACCTGCTCGACCGTGGCGTCGTCGCCCGCGACCTGCTCTGTGACGTCGGCCCAGATCCCGGTGCTGGCTGCGATCGTGGGCCCGGATCCATCGTCGTCTGATCCGCATCCGACCGCGGCGACGAAGAGGAGGGTGAGGAAGATGAAGGTCGAGGCGAGTCTCATCGGTGGCCTTTCTCGAAGCATGGCTTAGTCAAGAATGAGAATCATTATCAAACCCACCGTACGCCATACTTTTCGGCGATGAGCTTCGTTCCTGTGCTCGCCCACGTCGGCCACTGGTACATGTGGCTTCTCTACGCCGTCCCGGTGCTTGTGGTGATCGCCGCATCCGTGCATGCGCTGATCGACCAGCGCCGCGAGGACCGCGAGCGCCAGGCTGCCGACGAGGCACGCGGCCCCAAGCCGACGCTCTAGGCGCGCGCCCTCGGCAAGGCGAGGGCGACGACGAAGCTGCTGACCGCGACGAGGACGATCGAGGCGCCGGCCGCGAGGTCGAAGTTCCAGGAGAGAAGCAGTCCGAGCGGGGCGCTGGCGGCGGCGATCGCCGCGGAGAGCGCCATCATCGTCGGCAGCCGCTTGGTCAGCAGCGCCGCGGTCGCCGGCGGCGCGATCAGGAGGCCGAGCACAAGCAGCGCCCCCACCACCCGGAAGCCGATCACGACCGCGAGCGTCACCAGGATCAGCATCGCCAGGTGGAGGCGCTCGACCGGCAGCCCCAGCGCCGCGGCGCGCTGGGGGTCGAAGGAGAGCAGCAGGAACGGCCGGTAGAGCGCCGCGACCAGCGCCACGATTCCGACCGCGAAGATGCAGCTGACCAGGACCTCCGTATCGGTGACTCCGAGCACGTCGCCGAAGAGGAAGGAGGTCAGGTCGACCGAGTAGCCCTGTACCCGGGAGACGATCGCCACTCCGAGGGCGAGCATCAGCACAAAGACGACCGCCGCCGCCGTTTCCTCGCGCACCCGGCTGCGCCGGAGGATCAGGCTGGTGCCGCCAGCGGTCACCAGGCCTGCCGCCAGGGCTCCGAGCCACAGGGCGGCGTCGTTGGGCTCGCTCCCGGCGGAGCCGGCGGTGAGGGCGAAGGCGATCGCCACCCCCGGCAGTACCCCGTGGGCGAGGCTGTCCGCCATCAGCGCCATCCCGCGCAGGATCACGTAGGAGCCGACCACCCCGCAGATGACGCCGACAGCGGCGGCGGCCAGCGCCCCGGTACGCACGAACTCAGCCTGGAAGGGATCGACCAGCCAGTCCATCAGCGGACCACTACCCGGCTCCGTGGTGGTGGTGGGCGGTGTCGACCAGCAGCGAGCCGATCCGGAGCACATGGCCGGCGAAGGTGCGCGAGATGACCTCCTCGGTGAAGGTCTCGGCCGGGTGGCCGAAGGCGACCAGCTTCTGGTTGAGGCAGAGGACCAGGTCGAAGTCACGGCCGGCGCTTTCCAGGTCGTGGGTGGCGACCAGGACCGTCCGGCCGCGGTCGCGCCAGCGCTCGAACAGGCCCTGCATCGCCGCGTGAGTGGGGGCGTCCAGCCCGGCGAAGGGCTCGTCGAGCAGGAAGATGTCGGCGTCCTGGGCCGATGCCTGGGCGAGCAGCGCACGCTGGCGCTCGCCACCGGAGAGATCGCCGAACCGCCGCGCGGTGAGGTGTTCGATTCCCAGCTCGGCGAGGGCGGCATCGACCAGCTCGCGGTCGCGGTCGCCGAAGCGCCGGAGCGAACCGAGATCGCCGTAGCGGCCCATCCGCACGACGTCGGTGACCGTCACCGGGAAGGAGGGCTCGATCTCCAACCGCTGTGGGACGAACGCCACCCGGCGGCTGCCGAGGCTGATCGATCCCGCCTCTGCCCTGGCGAGGCCGATCGCCGCCCGGAAGAGCGTCGTCTTGCCGGCGCCGTTCGGCCCCAGCAGCGCCACCGTTGCCCCCACGGGGACCTCGAAGCTGACGTCGAGGAGCGCCGGATCGCGCCCGTAGCGGACCGTCAGTCCCTGAGCCGCGACCGCCGGCGCGACCGCCTCAGTCGGCACGAATCACTTCCGCGCGCAGCGGGCGCAGTCGCCGTGGATGATGATGTCGTGGCCGCTCATCGAGTGGCGCAGGCGCCCGGCGAGCCGCTCGAGGGCATTCTCGAGCCGCTCGTCCTCGAACGCCGTCACCCGCCCGCAGCTGTCGCAGACCGCGTGGTGATGGTGCTCGCCGCCTGGCAGCATCGGCTCGTACCGCGCGCCGCCGTCCCCAATCTCGACCCGCTGCACCAGCCCCATCTCGTGGAGCAGGTCGAGCGCCCGGTAAACGCTGGCCTGTCCGACCCCCGCCCCGGCGCCGCGAAGCTCGTCGGAGATCTCCTGCGCCGAGAGGCAGCACGACTGGCGGGCGAGCAGCTCCACCAC
>JBOGZE010000015.1:0-1563 GCA_050697055.1 Solirubrobacterales bacterium | reverse complement strand
ATTTCAACTAGGTGACGGCAGCCGTTTTGCGACCCGGCCCGCCGCTAGGCCGACGGCGAGAGGACGTGGCCGGCGGCGGGGTACACCTTGCCGTCGAGGACGTCGAGGTAGGCCTTCTGAAGGGCCTCCGGCCCGCGGCCGTGGATCACCTCGAGCCAGCCGCCGGTCCACTCGACGAAAGGGTGCCAGGCGTCCGTGACCCGCTGGTCGAGATCGGCGGCGCCCCAGTCGGCGCCCCGCTTCTTGATCCGGACGGGGGCGAAGAAGAAGACGGGGTCGGGACCGGCAAGATCGGAGCCGCCCGCCATCTCCTCGTGGTGGGTGATCCCAACGGGGCAGCTGTAGCCGAGGTCGTCGCCGTAGTGCTCATGCACGGCGCTCCGCACCTCAGCGTTGCCGGACATGTCGACGTATACGGCCTTCGCGCGCGGAAGCGAGTCGATCTCCTCGTAGGTGACGACGGGCGAGTAGACGCCGGTCCTCTCGACGAACGCCTTGTTCCGAGGCGAGGTGAGGCCGATCACCTCAATCCCCTCGCGCTGGGAGAGGAGGAAGGCGGCGGAGAGCGCCGTCTTGCTCGAGGCGCTTCCGATCACGATCGTCTGGGCGCCGAAGAAGCCCTCGTCGGCGAGGAAGTCGTCGAGCAGCCACGAGGTGAAGAACAGCGGCCAGAGGAGGATCTGCTCGTCCTCGTGCTCGGCGTCGTAGACGGGGTCGGCGTCGACCGCGCGGTACCCCTGATAGACGGAGGGCAGGTGCGCGCGGTGCGGCGACGCGTCGACGAAGCCGCGGCGGTCGAAGCGGTCGGGCTCGATCACCAGGCGGCTCGACGGCGGCAGATAGCCGTAGACGCGGGTTCCCTCGGGGAGCTCGTCGTTGGCGGTTTCGGCGACCTCGGCGAAGCCCCAGACCGGGATCCGGCCCCAGCCGCCCTCGGCGGGGAAGAACCACCAGTAGTGCATCGCCTCGCCGAGAACCCCATACGTGATGTTGTTCGAGGTGAGGCCGAAGGAATCGATCTCGAGCAGCGCCTGCCCCGGCTCCAGCTCGGCAGGGGCCCGGTCGACCATTCTGAACGCGTGGAGGTCCTTGCGGTTGACCAGGAAGTCCATCGGCCGCGGAGCCTACCCGGCCGGACCGCTGGCAGACTGAGCCGATGATCGACTCGCCCCGCGCTCAGTTGGTGCTCCGCCGGGCACGCTCGATCCCGGCCGGGCTGGTCACCACCTAGGGGACCTCTGCCCGGAGGCGCCGCGCTTCGCCGGCGCGGTGATGGCGGCCTGCCATGACCCCGGCGTCCCATGGCAGCGGATCGTCCGCGCGGATGGGTCGCTGGCCAGAGGCGAGCCACAGCGCCTCCTGCTTGAGCGCGAGGGGGTGCCGTTCCGAGGCAGGCGGGTCGATATGAAGCTGGCGTGGACTCCGCCGCAGGACTAGGCCGATGCCATAGGCTGACGCCGTAGCTGTTCAGCTCGCATCAAACGGGAGGCGAATGTTCAGCAGCGCCAGAACCAACATCACCCTGCTCGTTCAGCGGCGGGAGCCCTGAGGCTCACGCACCCG
>JBOGZE010000014.1:0-2758 GCA_050697055.1 Solirubrobacterales bacterium | reverse complement strand
CCGAATGGATGACTGGAACGCTTCCGCCCGCGTCCCGACCGTCGCCCCACCCGGGACGCCCAACCATCCGGGGCCCGTGACCGCCGCTTGACACGGCCCGCTCCTTCATGGATGACAGCGGGGTCGTCTTCAAAGAGAAAGCAGCGGTCCACGGGAGCCGCTAATGCGTAGGGGTCGCCACTCAGCCTAGCGAGTGGTCGGCGTCAAGCGGGCCCGATTCCTCTGCGGCGCTAGCCTCGGACAAGCGAGGCGAGTGATCGCTTTGGTAGTCCCTGGGCTACCAAAAGGATCTCTATGAAGGAGGGCCGCTTGTCATCCATGAAGGAGCGGGCCGTGTCAAGCGGCGGTCACGGGCCCCGGATGGTTGGGCGTCCCGGGTGGGGCGACGGTCGGGACGCGGGCGGAAGCGTTCCAGTCATCCATTCGGCCGCGCTACGCGGGCCGGAGTGTCGTGCGGTGCTCGAGGGCTCAATCAAGTTCGCGGCCGTCGGTCGCCGTGGTCGGCGGGGAGAGGCCATTGACAACACACGAGCTCGCTCGAGCTGCCGCTCACCGGCGGGCCGGGCGGGACATGAGCGACGCGGCGGATCATGTGCTGACCGCCGTCGTTCTGACCGTCCGCGCCTTGGCCCGTGGCGCCAGGCAACGGATCTCACCGTCGCGCAAGCCGTAGTAACAGAGCGTGAGGATCTTGCGCGCGACCGCCACCTTCGCGACCTGGCGACCGCGCCGCTTTGAGATCCGCTCGTAGGCCTCGCGCAGCGGTCCGCCGCCGCGGGCCGCGTGCTGGGCGGCCTCGACCAGCGCCCAGCGCAGCGCCGGCGAGCCCTGGTGCGAGATGTGCCCGAGGCGGATGCGCTGGTCCGAGCTGCGGACCGTCGGGGTCATCCCGGCCCAGGAGCAGAGCCGCCTCGCGGTGTGAAAGCGGCCGATGTCGCCGACCTCGGCGATCACGAGCATCGCGATGTAGCGGCCGACGCCGCGGATCTGGCAGAGCACCTCGACGAAGGGGTCGGACTTGGCGCGGGCGTCGATCTCGCGCGTCGTGAGATCGATCTCGCGCGTGAAGTCGGCGATCAGCCGAAGCGCGCTGTCGAGCCGCCGGCGCGGTCCCTCGCGCAGCTCGAGCGCCTCGAGGAACTCAAGGCCGCCGACGCCGAACATGTCGCTGTAGGGGCGGTGGATCCCCTGCTTGGCGAGGATCGATCCGGCGCGGTTCTTGAGCGCCGAGCGCATCCTGGTCAGCGCGACGCGGTGGCGCAGCAGGTCGCGCAGGTCGCGCAGCTCTCGCGGTGCGATGTAGGCCTCGGGGAGCAGATCGGCGCGCAGCAGGTGGGCGAGGGTGCGCGCGTCGACCGCGTCGGTCTTCACCCGCGCCGAGGCGATCGCCTTCGTGCGCAGGGGATGCGCCAGGTGGAGCTCGTAGCCTGCATCCTGGAGCGCGTCGGCGAGCCACTCCCAGCCGTAGGTCGCCTCGAGGGCGATCCGGGACTCGCCCTCCAGGTCGGCGAGGAGCTCTAGAAAGGTGGCGGGATCGTTGGTGATCCGCTGCGAGAGGGTCTCGGTGCCCTCGTCGTCGATCACCGCGACGTGCGAGCGCTTGCGGTGCAGGTCGATGCCGACAGAATTCATCCGTGGGCCTCCTTCGGTCCGGGGTTTGACTTGCGCCCGTGGCATATCGCCTCGGGCACCGGAGCGGTTAGGAGGCCCGCTCCTTCATGGCATCAAGTAGCGGTCGGTAGTTGCGGTCAGGGTCCCCTCGCGGCCGGGCGGTGTGGAGCGACGCTCATGTCTCTATGGCCTCCTCGCCGGGAGGATCAGGCGAAATTGGATGCTTCGCTCTCGGGCGCAAGTCCAAAAGGGCGGTCAGGCCGCCAGACGAAAAGCGGAGCCTCGCGGAGCGAACTCCTCTTTGCGAGAAAGCATGTGCCAGATCGCGTGGGTGAGCCGGCGGGCGATGTCGATCTGGGCGACCTTCGCTCCGCGCTGCTTTCCGAGCCGCTTCTTGTTGCGTTGATAGCGCTCGGAGTAGGCGGGGTGGCGGAGCGCGTGCATCGTCGCCTCCAACAAGGCCCAGCGCAGGTAGGTCGGTCCGTGCTTTGAGAGCGGGCCGCGCCGGTCCTTCTCACCCGACTGGACGACGCGCGGGCAGAGGCCCGTGTAGCCGGTCAGCTTCTGCGGGGTTGCGAATCTGCCGATGTCGCCGATCTCGGCGGCGATCGTGAACGCGAGCACCCAGCGGATCCCGGGCACGCTCTTGAGCAGCGGGATGTAGGGGTGGTCGGCATGACCGGCCCGAAGCCGGCGGTTGATCTGATCGATCTCGCGCTCGAGGTGGTCGATCAGCTCGAGCGAGGCGGTGACGTTCTGCCGCCACGGCTCGGGGACGTCGAGCTTCTCCAGCAGCCGCCGCCCCTCGGCCCCGAACAGGTCGGTGACCGGGCACGGCCGGCCGAAGTTGATCATCGTCGAGTGGATCCGGTTCTTGAGCGCCGACTTGTGCTGGACGAGGTGCATGCGAAAGCGGGCGAGCTCGCGCAGATCCCTGGCCCTTGGGTCCGGGAGCCAGATCGCCGGCACCAGGTCGCGCTGGGAGAGCGTCGCGAGGACGAGCGAGTCGGTCTTGTCGGTCTTGCAGGCAAGCGGGGCCAGGCCCTTGACCCTCTGCGCGTCGGCGATCTCGACGTCCCAGCCCTCCTGCTCGAGCGTGTCGTGCACGAGTCGGGCGCCGGTCATCGACTCGACGACGGCGCAGACC
>JBOGZE010000013.1:0-2551 GCA_050697055.1 Solirubrobacterales bacterium | reverse complement strand
GTGCGGTGGAGCTTCGTTTTCCATTCAGTTCCCAGCGCCGGAGGCCCCGACGAGCAGAGCCCAGACAGCGAGCGAGCAGATCACCGAGGAGGTCACCTCCTGGCCGGGGGTCGAGGCCGGGCCCGGCAGCCGCGGCGAGTTCGCCTTCACAGTCGGCGGCCACGAGGTCGGCCATCTGCACGGGGACTACGCTGCCCACTTCAGCTTCGGGGCGAAGGTCGGAGCCGAGCTGAAGGCGCAGGGACGGGTGGTCGACCACCCGGTGTTCCCCGGCAAGCCCGGGCCGGCGGCGCGCCGGATCGAGTCTGACGACGACGTCAGCGAGGTGATCGAGTTGATGCGGCTCAACTACGACCGCGTCGTTGCCCGCTATGGGCTGCCGGCCGCGGCGGCCTGACCGCACCGGCGCCGTAGCCGATTCAGCTGCCGGTCGCTGCCCCGCCGAGTTGACCGGCTCGTTAGCCTGACGTCATGGCGCTTTCCAACATCTCAGGCTTCCCCCGGATCGGCCGCAACCGCGAGCTCAAATTCGCCACCGAGGGCCACTGGCGGGGGGAGGTCTCCCACGAAGAACTGTTCGAGACGGGCAAGCGAATCCGGGTCGAGAACTGGCGGCTGATGCAGGACGCCGGGATCGACCTGATCCCGTCCAACGACTTCTCCTTCTACGACCAGGTGCTCGACGCGGTCGCCCTGGTCGGCGCCGTCCCCGAGCGCTATGGCTGGGAGGGCGACGAGGTCGACCTCGCCACCTACTTCGCGATGGCCCGGGGCCGCCAGGCCGACGGCGTCGACGTCACCGCGATGGAGATGACGAAGTGGTTCGACACCAACTACCACTACCTGGTCCCTGAGCTCGGCCCCGGGACGAAGTTCTCGCTCGCCTCCACCAAGCCCTTCGACGAGCACGCCGAGGCGGAGGAGGAGCTCGGGATCAACACGGTCCCGGTCCTTGTCGGCCCGGTCAGCTTCCTGCTGCTCTCGAAACCCGCCGGCGGAGTCGGCGAGGACTTCGACGCGTTGAGCCTGCTCGAGCCCCTGATCGAGGTCTACGCCGAGGTGATCGAGAGACTCGCCTCCCAGGGCGCCACCTGGGTGCAGCTCGATGAGCCCTGCTTCGTCGAGGATCGCTTGGAGCGGGAGCTCGACGCGCTGCGGCTCGCCTTCGAGGAGCTCTCCAGGGTCAAGGAGCGCCCGAGGATCCTGGTGAAGACCTACTTCGACCACGTCGGCGACGCCTACGGCGTCCTTAGGGACCTTCCGATCGAGGGGGTCGGCCTCGACTTCACCGGCGTCGTCCACGAGGGGCCGGGCGGCACGGTCCACGAGCACGGGGGGCGCCACAACGCCGAGTTCGTCGCCGAGCAGGGCGGGCTCGACGATAAGTGGCTGTTCGCCGGGATCGTCGACGGCCGCAACGTCTGGGTCAACCATCTCGAGCACTCGCTCGACGCGCTCGAGTCGCTCAAGGACCGGACCAAGCAGCTCGTCGTCTCCACCAGCTGCTCGCTGCTCCACACCCCGATCGACCTCGACGCCGAGCCCGCCGGCGGCGACGCCGATTTCGACGAGGAGTTGCGCTCCTGGATGGCCTTCGCCGTTCAGAAGGTGGGCGAGGTGAAGACACTGGCCCGCGGCCTTGCCGATGGCCGCCCGGCGATCGCCGAGGAGCTGGAGCGAAACGACCGCGCCCTCGAGGACCGGCGCAACTCGCACCGCACCCAGAACCCGGATGTGCGCGCGCGGGTGGCCGCGCTCACCGAGGCAGACGCCCGCCGCGACACCCACTTCGAGCAGCGCAAGGAGGCTCAGCAGGCGAGGCTGGAGTTGCCCAGCTTCCCCTCGACCACGATCGGCTCCTACCCGCAGACCGACGAGATCCGGACCGCCCGCCGCCAGCTGCGGGAGGGGGAGATCGAGCTGGCCGAGTATGAGCAGCGGATGCGCGCCGAGATCGACCAGGTAATCGGCTTCCAGGAGGAGATCGGGCTCGACGTCCTCGTTCACGGCGAGCCGGAGCGCAACGACATGGTCCAGTACTTCGGCGAGCAGATGCTCGGCTACGTCTTCACCCAGACCGCGTGGGTGCAGTCGTACGGCTCCCGCTACGTCCGCCCGCCGATCATCTTCGGCGACGTCAGCCGGCCGGTGCCGATGACGGTCGAGTGGATCAGCTACGCGCAGTCGAAGACCGAGAAGCCGATGAAGGGAATGCTCACCGGCCCGGTGACGATGCTCCAGTGGTCTTTCGTCCGCGACGACCAGCCGCGCTCCGAGACCTGCGAGCAGCTCGCCCTGGCGATCCGCGACGAGGTCGCCGACCTGGAGAAGGCCGAGATCTCAATCATCCAGGTGGACGAGCCGGCGATCCGCGAGGGCCTGCCCCTGCGGCGGGACCGCTGGGACGAGTACCTGGGCTGGGCGGTCTACTCCTTCCGGGTCGCGACCTCGGTGGTCCGGGACGAGACCCAGATCCAGACCCACATGTGTTACTCGGACTTCGGCGACATCATGGATCACATCCAGGCGATGGAGGCCGACGTCAACCTGA
>JBOGZE010000012.1:0-2001 GCA_050697055.1 Solirubrobacterales bacterium | reverse complement strand
CTCCGGCGCCGCGCCCCCCGCCCGAAGCCCTTCTTCCTCTGGTTCAACCCGACCGCCCCCCACGGAGAGTCGGGGGTGCCGTTCGGCTCGACCCGCGACCCGCAACCGGCGTCGCGCTACCTGGGCGCCTTCGGCGACGGCGGGGCGCCCCGCAGCCCCAACTTCGACGAGGCCAATGTCTCCGACAAGCCCGAATTCGTCCAGGACCAGCCGAGGCTGTCCGATGCCGCCATCGCCGACATCGACCGGCGCTGGCGCGGGGGCCGGGAGAGCCTGCTCTCGGTCAACGACACCGTCAAGCGGATCATCGGCAGGCTGAAGAAGACTCGCGACCTGCGCAAGACTTACATCTTCTTCACCTCCGACAACGGACTCCAGCTGGGCGCCCACCGGCTGGTCTTCAAGTCCTATCTGTATGAGGAGTCGACCCGGGTGCCGCTGATCGTCCGGGGCCCGAGGTTCCCGCCGGGGGTGGTCCGCGACCAGCTGGTGGCGAACATCGACCTCGCTCCGACGATCGTCGAGATCACCAGGGCCCGGCCGGGGCTGACAATGGACGGGATCTCCCTGCTGCCCCTTGCCGCCAACGCGTCCGCCGCTTCCGGCCGCGACATCCTCCTCGAGAGCTACGACATCGACAGCTTTGGCATCCGCGAAGGCGATTGGCAGTTCAACCAGTACTCATACGGCGAGAACCCGGAAGAGCTCTACAACCTCCAGGCGGATCCCTTTCAGCTGAGCAACCTGCTGTATCCGAACCCCGATCCACCGTCCCTGGCGAGCACCAAGGCCGCGCTCGAGGCCCGCCTGGCGCAACTGAAGAACTGCGCGGGCGTCTCCTGCCAGTAAGCGCTAGCTGTAAGACCCAACCAGGTTGTTCAGCTCGGCTAGGCGAGCCCCGGGCGGCCGGTGACCGAGGGAGCCGTGTCTTCGGCTGAAGTTGTAGTAGCTGAGCCAGCCAGGGAGCGCCGTGGTGCGATCGGCGGAATCCCGGTAGAGCGCCGCGTAGGCCCAGCCGCCGAGCATCGTGCGGATGAATCTCTGCCTTCCCGTTGGTTTGAGGGCGATAGGGCTTGGTCTTCAAATGCCTTAGACCCAAACCCCGGCAGGCGACTGCGTGGACGGTCGAGCGGTAGCAGCTGCCGTTGTCGGTCATCACCGCCTCGACCGAGACTCCGTGGACGCGATAGAAGGCGAGCGCCCGTCGCAGGAAGCCGACTGCCGTGGTCGCCTTCTCGTCTGCGAGGACCTCGGCGTAGGCGAGCCGGGTGGCGTCGTCGATCGCGATATGGACGAACTCCCAGCCGGCGGTGCCGTGGCCTGCGGCGCCCTGGCGAGCCCGGCCCATCCCCTTGCGACGGATCCGCTTGCCGGGCACCTGGATCCGCCCGAGCTTCTTCACGTCGACGTGGATCAGCTCGCCCGGGCGAGAGCGCTCGTAGCGGCGAGCGGGCTCGAGGCCCAGGCGACCGAGCCGGCCCATCCCGATCCGGGTCAAGGTGGCCGAGACCGTCGAGAGCGCCATCGAGAGCAGCTCCGCGATCTCGGGACCCGAGAAGCGAAGGCGACGCAATGCGGCGATCGCAGTCACCCGATCGTCGGGCGTTCGGTTGGCGACCTGCCTCGGAGCGGAGGAGCGGTCCAACAGGCCGAGCTCACCCTCGGCCCGGTAGCGGGCGACCCACTTGGCCGCGGTCCTCTCGCTGGTCTCGCCAGCGCGAGCGGCCGCCTTGATCGACCAGCCCTCCTCGACGACCCGCCTGACCAGGCGTCTGCGGTTATTCAGGGTGAGCGCCGCGTTAGCGTGGAGCTTCATCCGGGTTTCCTCCTTTGGCGACTGGGTGGCTTCGACACCCCCAGCCTCCAAGGAGGCCCGGATGAACAACGTGGTTAGGAACTACAGCTAGCTCGGCTTCGCCGCCGCCGCTGGCGCCTGCGTTACCTGCCCTGAGGTCAGGTTCGGGGCAGGCGCCTGGTCGGACACCGGAGGGAGGGTCTCGG
>JBOGZE010000011.1:0-1691 GCA_050697055.1 Solirubrobacterales bacterium | reverse complement strand
AGGTGTTGGACCGATGCGACCGTCACCCGGGGAACCCCGCCGTCGCGTGGTGCGACGGCTGCGGACGCCCGATGTGTCTCGCGTGCTCGACACCGGTGCGCGGGCAGGCGTACGGAGCCGAGTGTCTGGCGGAGGTGCTCGGGCCGGACGCCTCCGACGCCATCGAGGCGAAGGTTCATCGCGCCGATCGGACGATCCGAACGCTCGCGCAGGTCGCGTTCGGGCTCGCCGTGCTCGCCACCGCTCTCCCCTGGAGCCGGTTCGGTCCCGGTTCGGGCGCGTTCGGCGCCTGGACGCGGTCCGGCCGCTGGTCGCTCGTCGCGGCGCTTGCTGCTATCACCGGGCTCGCGCTCGCCACCGCTCGGCGGCGGCCCCGTCTGCGGAACCCGACGTGGGATGTGGTGACCGCGAGCCTCGGCGCTCTCGTGGTGGTCGCCTCACTGCTCTCGGTCCTGTTCCCGCCGCCCTTCTCCCGACCCTGGCTCGGGCCGTGGTTCGCCGTCGTCTTCGGCGCTTCCGCCTGCGCTGCTTCGATCGTCGCCGCTCGAACCGCCGAAGAGCCAACTTCCGCAGGCATTTGACTCCGCCCTAGGCGCGGTGTTCGATAGGCCCGGCTCGGGGAGCCGCGAACGGCGCGGGGGAGCCGAAAGGAGCAATGCATGTCGCAGTCTGGTGGTTTCGACATGTCGAAGATGTCGACGGCTCACAAGATCCTGTTGGGGGCCGGCGCCCTGTACATCATCGACGTGTTCCTCCCGTGGCAGCGCGTCTGCATCGATCTCGGGGTCGACCTCCCAGGAGCGAGCGGCTGCGCCTCCGCGAGCGGCGCTTCGGGCATCGGGGTGCTGAACCTCCTGCTCGCGATCGCGCTGGTCGTATGGGAGGGGATGGACCTCGCGAACGTCGAGATCAAGGCGCCTCGAGCGCTGATCAGCGCGGGTCTTGCGGGAGCGATCGTGCTTTTCACGATCCTGAAGATCCTCGTGGACTTCGACGAGATCTACATCTTCGCTTGGATCGGCCTCATCCTCGCGCTGGTGATCGGATACGGCGGATGGATGCGCTGGCAGGAGCATCAGGCAAGTGCCGGTGGCATGGGTGGTAGCAGCACCGGCGGAACCGCTCCGCCCGCGATGCCCGGAGGCCCGCCGGCGTGATGAGCTGAGCTCCGAACAACGATCGTGGCAAGGGCCCGGCATCCGCCGGGCCCTTCGCGTTCACGCGCGCAGCGTCCCGACGTACCATGCGAGCGACGCCGTGAAGCGATGCCCGTTCTGCGCCGAGGAGATCCAGGACGAAGCGATCAAGTGCCGCTTCTGCGGGAGCATGCTCGACGAGGGCCTCCCAGCTCCGCCGCTCGGCGACCAGGCCGGCCCGGCGGAGGACGAGGCGCTCCAGTTCACTCACTCGGGCTCGCGGTACCTGCTCGGGTACGGACGAGACTTCTTCGGGATCTGGGATCGCCAGGGCGGGCGAGGGCCGGTCTCGCGCTACCGGAGGACCGAAGACGGCTGGCGAGCGGCCTGGCTCTCGTTCTCCTCGTGGGAGCCGCAGAGCGCGGAGGTGGGCATCAGCGGCGCCTCCACCGGATCCATGATGCCGTCGGCGCAGGTGGCGTGGTCGCGACCGGCGACGCCGCAGCGACGGGTGAGCGGCGCGTGGTGGCTCCTCCCGATCTTCATGGGCTGGCT
>JBOGZE010000010.1:0-4825 GCA_050697055.1 Solirubrobacterales bacterium | reverse complement strand
CGTCAGTGCTCGCCTCCGCGGAGCTCGAGGCGGGCGACGACTCGAAGCGCCCCAGCGTCCAGATCGGGGACCCATTCGAAGAGTCGAAGCTGCTCGAGTGCTGCCTGGAGCTGCTCCAGCAGGAGCTCCTGGTCTCGCTCCAGGACCTTGGCGCCGCCGGCCTCACCTCGTCGGCGGGGGAGAAGGCCTCGAAGGGCGGGGTCGGGATCGAGATCGACGTCAGCCGGGTCCCCCTGCGCGAGGCCGACCTGGAGCCGTTCGAGGTGATGATCTCCGAGTCCCAGGAGCGGATGCTGGCGGTGGTCGAGCCGGGGAAGCTCGACCAGGTGGTTGCACTCTGCGAGCGCTGGCAGACCGGAGTGGCGTCGATCGGCGAGGTGACCGACGACGGGCGCCTCCGGGTAGTCGACGGTGGGAGCGAGGTCGCGGACGTTCCCGCCGCGCTGGTCGATGAGTGCCCCCTCTACGACCTCGAGCCGGCCGA
This sequence comes from Solirubrobacterales bacterium, assembly GCA_050697055.1. GTDB lineage: Bacteria > Actinomycetota > Thermoleophilia > Solirubrobacterales > 70-9 > CAVVYV01. Next base: position 4,341 of record JBOGZE010000010.1, on the reverse strand, counting down.
GCCGCGGGGCTGGATCTATGGAAACCGGAACACGCTCGGCGAGCGCGTCGCCCTGACCGTCGGGCGGTCCGCCGATCCAGGCGATCCCTCCGCGATCCTCGTGGCGCTGCTCGGCTCCCCGAACGTCGCCTCGGCGCGCTGGGCGTTCGAGCAGTACGACTCGGTGGTCGGCTCGCGGACCGCCCGGCGCCCGGAGGCGGCCGACGCGGCGGTGCTGATGGTGCCGGAGTCAGGCGGTGCGATCGCGGTCTCGATCGACGGCAACGGTCGCCGGGTCGCCTGCGACCCCTACGCAGGCGCGGTCGAGGCGGTGCTCGAGTGCGCCCAGAACCTCGCCTGCGTCGGCGCCGAGCCCCTCGGCCTCACCAACTGCCTCAACTTCGGCAATCCCGAGAAGCCGAACGTCGCCTGGCAGCTCGACCGGTCGGTCTCCGGACTCGCCGACGCCTGCGGCGAGCTCGGAGTTCCGGTGGTCGGCGGCAACGTCTCCCTCTACAACGAGACCGAGGAGGGCCCGATCTATCCGACCCCGATCGTCGGCATGGTCGGGGAGCTTCCCGCCGCAGAGCTCGCGGTCGGGTTCGATCTCCGTGACGACGACGAGATCGCGCTCGTTGGCCCCTTCGCTCCGTCTCTCGCTGGCTCGGAGCTGGCGAAGCTGCGCGGAGAGCTTGGGCTGGGGCTTCCCGAGACCCCGATCGGGCCGGTCGCCGCGGCGCTGGCGTTGGTTCGCGAGCTGGTCCGAGACGGCGCCGCAAGGGCCGCCCACGACGTCAGCGACGGAGGCCTCGCCTGCGCCCTCGCCGAGATGGCGATCGCCGGGGGCGTCGGCGCCCGGCTCGACCTCGATCCGCTGATCGAGCTGCGCGGATGCTCAGGCGAGAGCGCCCTGTTCGGCGAGGGGCCCGGCGGGATCCTGGTCGCAGCCAGTGCCACGGAGGTCGAGTCCCTGAGCGAGCGCGCTGCGAGCGCAGGGGTGCAGTTGCTCAGGCTGGGGCGGGCGGCGGGGGAGCGGCTGGAGATCTCCGCGGCCGAGCTCGACGCCTCGATGCCGCTGGCGGACGCCGAGGCCGCCTGGCGCTCGCTTGACCTCGCGTTGCAGGAGTAATAAGACTTCCTGCATGCCCCATGTCCAGCGCGCACACCGAGGTCGCTGGCACCTTGGAGACCCGTTCCCGCTCGGCGGCCGGGCGGCTGCGGCGCTGGTCGTCGTGCTGACGATCGTGATCCTGCTGCTGCTCTTCGTCAAGGAAGCAAACGGCAACTTCGTCTACTGGACCAACGAGACGCAGACGAGCATCGGCCGCGCCAAGATCAACGGCGTCGGCCCGAACAACAGCTTCATCACCGGTCTCAATGATCCGCTCGGCGTCGCGGTCGACTCGAAGTTCATCTACTGGGCGGAAAGGGGCGCCGACAGGATCGGCCGGGCGAACCTCGACGGCAGCGGGGTGAACGCGGACTTCATCACCAGCGCGTCGGGTGTGAGCAACCCCGCGGGGGTGGCAGTGACCCCGACCCACATCTACTGGGCGAACGACCCCCCCAACACGATCGGTCGCGCCAACCTCGACGGGAGTGGGCCCGTCGCCAACTTCATCACCGCTCCGGACGCCAACTGCGGGATTGCCGTGGACGCGAACTTCGTCTACTGGACGGACACCATCGCAAGCAACAGGATCGGCCGGGCCCCCTTGGACGGCTCCGCATCGGATCCCAATTTCATCACTGGCATCAGCGTCGAATGCGGGGTTGCGGTCGACAGCAGTTTCATCTACTGGGGTACGGAGAGTCCGTCCCGCTCCATTGGCCGCGCGACGATCGGTGGCGGCGGCGCCAGCAACGGGTTCATTCCGGACGTCGTCCCCTCCGGCGTTCCCTGCGGGGTCGCGGTCAATCCGCAGTACATCTTCTGGGGCAACCCCACGGTTACCGCGATCGGGCGCGCGAACATCAACGGGACCAGCCCGAACTCCACTCTCGTTCCCGGAGCCAGCATTCCCTGCCTACTCGCCGCCGCTCCCTCGAACAAGGTCACGATCAACTCGATCACCCGCAAGAAGAAGAAGGGAACGGCGATCATCAACGCCAAGGTGCCGGGCCCCGGCCAAGTTTCGATCACCAATACCGGAACTGAGGACGTCGCCGCGACCGCGATCGTGAAGCAAGTGGGCCTCACGATCACCGGAGCCTCCTCGTTCAAGCTGCCGATCAAGCCCGTCGGCAAGACCAAGAAGAAGCTGAACAAGCAGGTGAAGAAGAAGGGCAAGGGCAAGGTGAAGGTGAAGGCCTTCGTCACCTTCGTCCCGGCGGGCGTCGCCGGCGTCCCGAACTCTCAGCCTGTCAAGACCAAGCTGATCAAGCAGCGGAAGAGAAAGGGGAAGAAGTAGAGCCCTAGCGGGACTCGTCGCCGCGCGCGAGAGCGTACGCGGCCCGGTGCTCGGAGGCGAGGGCGGCGCCGTGCTCGGCAAGGGTGTCAGCGAGCACCGCGAGGTGCGTCGGATGGGCCTCGTCCTGGGCCTTCCGCCCGGCGTCGGTGACACAGGCGAAGATCCCGCGGCGGTCGTAGTCGCATGTCGCCCGCTTGACGTAGCCGGCTTCCTCGAGCCGACCAACCAAGCGCGAGAGGGCACTCTGGCTCAGGTGCACCTCATCGGCTAGATCTTGTATCCGGCGGTGCCCCTTCGGGTCGTCCGCCAGCCGGCGCAGAACCTCGTACTCGCTCAGCGAGAGCCGGTGCTCGCGCTCCAAGGCCCGCTCCAAGGCTTCCCTTACTCGGGCATGCGCCGACTCGAGCTCAGTCCACTGATTCAGAAGGCGATCGTTGTTGCTCACTCGGGCCTTTGCGGACGGCATCTGGCCTCTCCTCACGTTTCCCGCGCCTCCCACGTTTCCCAACAGGAGACGTTCCTCAGCGCGGCGGCATTATAGCAAAAGTTGCATTCACATATAGTGTTGACACAATGCATGCGTATGCATATACTACAATCTTCACCTGACCACTGACGGGGGAGGCCCGTATGCAGCAGGAGTCAGCACAGTCACTGAGAACCAGCTTCGACGCCCGCGCCTGGTGGTTGCTCGCCCTCGTCTGCGGCGTCCTCTTCCTCGACGGGCTCGACGTCTCGATGGTGGGCGTCGCCCTGCCGAGCATCGGCAGCGAGCTGGGGCTCGAGCCGAGCTCGCTCCAGTGGGTGGTGAGCGCTTACATCCTCGGCTACGGCGGCCTCCTGCTGCTGGGCGGGCGGGCGGCCGACCTGCTCGGACGCCGGCGCGTCCTGATCGGCGGCTTGGCCGTCTTCCTGGTCGCCTCCTTCATCGGCGGCCTCGCCAGCGACGGGACCACCCTGATCGCGACCAGGTTCATCAAGGGAGCCGCGGCGGCCTTCACCGCGCCGGCGGGACTCTCGATCATCACCACCACCTTCGCCGAGGGCCCGGCGCGCAACAAGGCACTCAGCGTCTACACGGCGGTCGGGGCCAGCGGCTGGTCGCTGGGCCTCGTCTTCGGCGGCGCCCTCACCGAGCTCGGCTGGCGGTACACGTTCTTCATGCCGGTGCCGGTCGCGCTGGCGATCCTGCTCCTCGTGCCCCGGTACCTGGACAAGGATGAGCCGGCTGTCGCCGTCACTCGGAGCAGCTTCGACTTCAGCGGCACGGCAACGCTTGCCGCCGCGATGCTCGGGCTGGTCTACACGATCGTCGAGGCTCCCGACGTCGGCTGGGGGGCGACCCAGACCCTTCTGTCGTTCGCGGCCGTCGCGATGCTGCTGACGGCGTTCGTGCTGATCGAGCTGCGGAGCGAGCATCCTCTCGTCCGCCTCGGGATCCTGCGCTCGGCGGTGCTGAGACGCGCCAACTACGGGGCGATGGCCCTGCTCGGGAGCTGGTTCGGGTTCCAGTTCATCGGCACCCTCTACATGCAGAACCTGAGGGGCTGGTCGCCGATCGAGATGGCGCTCGCCTTCCTCCCGGCCGGTTTGATCGTCGCTTTCGGCTCCCCGCAGATCGGGCGGCTTGTCAACCGGGTCGGGACCGCGCTCCCGATCGGAGCCGGGCTGACCAGCCTCGCGGCCGCTTACCTGCTGTTCTGGAACATCGGCGCTGACTCCGGCTACCTGTCGGCGATGCTGCCGACCTTCATCCTGTCCGGGATCGGCTTCACCCTCGCCTTCGGGCCGTTGACGATCGCCGCGACCGGCGACGTCAGCAACGAGGAGCAGGGACTCGCCTCCGGGCTGGTCTACACCTCCTTCCAGCTCGGCGGGGCGGTCGGGCTGGCCGTCGCCACCGCGGTGATCGAGGCCGGTACCTCCGGATCGACTGCGGCGGCGGGTAGCT
>JBOGZE010000009.1:0-2183 GCA_050697055.1 Solirubrobacterales bacterium | reverse complement strand
AAGAGCCCCCGCACCTTCCAGCTAGAGCCGGACCAGGTTGGCGGCCTCGGTGTTGCGAATCGCCCCGCGGAAGTCGAGGACCAGCGGAGCCTCGGCTACGACCCGTTCGTAGTCGACATCAGGATGGGCGGTGACGACGCAGGCGAGGTCGCAGCGGCCGAGCTCCTCGGCGAGGTCGCCGCTCCGCAGCTCGACCTCCGGAAGCTCCGCGACGTAGGCGTCGTGGTAGGACACCTCGGCGCCCAGCTCGCGCGCCAGGCGGACCATCTTCAGCGCCGGGGACTCGCGGGTGTCGGCGACCGCCGGCTTGTAGGCGACCCCGAGAAGGAGGATCCGGGATCCCTTCATCGGCTTGCCCGCGTCGTTGAGGGCCCGCTCCATCTTCTCGACGCAGAAACGGGGCTGGTTCTGGTTGATCTTCCCGGCCAGCTCGATGAACTCGGTGTAGAAGTCGTGCTCGCGCGCCTTGTAGGCGAGGTAGAAGGGATCGACCGGGAGGCAGTGCCCTCCCATCCCGGGACCGGGGTCGAAGCGCATGTAGCCGAAGGGTTTGGTCGCGGCCGCGTCGACGACCTCCCAGACGTCGATTCCCATCCGGTCGCAGAGCATCGCCAGCTCGTTTACCAGGGCGATGTTGACCGAGCGGAAGATGTTTTCGAGGAGCTTCGCCAGCTCCGCCGCCTCGGGACCGGAGACGGCGACGATCTCGTCGCAGATCTCTTCGTAGGTGGCGCGGGCGCGCTCCGTACAGGCGTCGGTGAGCCCGCCAACGATCTTCGGGGTGGTGCGAATCGTCCAGTCGGTGCGGCCCGGGTCGATCCGCTCCGGCGAAAAGGCGAGGTGGAAGTCGCGCCCGGCCGCGAGTCCCGACTCCTCGAGGATCGGACGGAGCTGGTCGCGGGTCGTGCCCGGATAGGTGGTCGACTCGAGCGCGACCAGCTGCCCCTCCTGGAGGACCCCGGACAGCGAGGTGGCGGCGTCGATCAGATGGGTGAGGTCGGGCTCCCGCGACTTGGTCAGCGGCGTCGGCACGCAGACCAGAACCGCCTCGCACGGGACCAGGTCCGCGTAGCGGGAGGTCGGCTTGATGCGCTCCGAGACCCTGGCGAGGACATCCGAGGGGACGTCCTCGATGTAGCTGCGCCCCTCGCGCAGGGCCTCGATCTTGCGCGCATCGGCGTCGAGGCCGACGACCTCGTGGCCCTCCTCCGCGAAGGCGAGGGCAAGCGGCAGCCCGACGTAACCCAACCCGATCACTCCGACCTTCATCGAGCTGAGGATAGAAGCAAACGGGTGGCCCCTCGGCAGATCGCCTGCGGGGCCCCCTCGCATCTCAAGTGCGCTCTCGGGCGCGCTGATGCGTCCGGCATCGGGTTCAGTCTCCGCAAGATCGGCAAGAAAATCCCCAGTATGGAGCCAAAATCCGTACTTCACCCGGATCCGGCGACCGCCTTGGCCAATAGAGTTCCGGCCGTGCATCGGCTGCTCCTCCCCGTCAATGCAGGCGTTCGCGCCGCCAGCCATCTGGCCTGGTACATCCGCTACCACGCCGCCGCCCAGCAGCGCCCGGCTCGCTAGCGCATGGGAATCCTCGGCTGGATTCTGCTGGGGCTGTTCGCAGGGACGATCGCCCGGGCGATCATTCCGGGCCAAACCGAGCCCGGCGGCTGCATCGGCACCACCGCAATCGGCATCCTCGGCGCCCTGCTCGGCGGCTTCCTCGCCACCGCCCTCGATATCGGCGAGATCGACGACTTCTTCGACCTCGGCACCTGGCTGATCGCGATCGCCGGCTCCGCCCTGCTGCTGCTGCTGATCCGCGCCTTCTCGCGCTGACCGCTGCCGGTCGCGCCAACGACGTTACGCCCGCCGGGAGAGACGAATGGGCCGTACAGGGATCGAACCTGTGACCTTGAGATTAAGAGTCTCCTGCTCTACCAGCTGAGCTAACGGCCCTGTTGCGCGCTGAGCGCGAAGGAAAATTATAGGAAGGGCCTACTGACCGCTGAGTCCGGCGCCGGTGTTGAGGCCGCCGCCCCCGCCGAGGTCCTCGAGCGGGTTGCCGCCGCCGGTCGCCTGCTGGGTCTGCGTCTGCTGCTTCTGCAGCTGGGCGATCGCTTGGGTGAGCTGCTCGCCCTGCGTCTTCGTCTGCTTCAGCTGCTGCTCGATCGAGGCCTTCTCGT
>JBOGZE010000008.1:0-2448 GCA_050697055.1 Solirubrobacterales bacterium | reverse complement strand
ACCTGTTGATCCCGATTGCCCAGGCCGCGGAGGGCATCACCGACACGGGGATAACCGACGCCGGCAAGGCGATCGCCCTCGGCGTCGGCGCCGGGCTCGGCTCGATCGGCGCCGGCATCGGCATCGGCATCATCTTCGGCAAGGAGATCGAGTCAGTAGCCCGCCAGCCGGAGATGAAGGACGAGCTGCAGAGCATCCGTTGGCTCGGCTTCGCCCTGACCGAGGCGGTCGCCTTCTACACCTTCATCTTCGGCCTGATCGCCTTCTTCCTCTAGGTCGTTGGGAGCGGTTAACGACATAGCGACGCTGGTGCCGATCGCCGCCGAGGACTCGGGGGGGAGCTTCCTGGTCTCTCCCAGTCTCGGGCTGATGATCTGGACCCTGGCCGTCTTCCTGTTCACGATGTGGGTGCTGAGCAAGCTCGCCTTCCCTCGGATCCAGGAGGCGCTCGATCGCCGCGCCAACGCGATCCGCGAGTCGATCGAGCAGGCCGAGCGCACCCGCGAGGAGGCCGACGAGCTGCTGGCCGAGTACCGCGCCCGGCTGAAGGAGGCGCGCGAGCAGGCCGATGAGATCATGGCCCGGGCTCGCAAGGCCGCCGACAGCGCCAAGGCGCAGGCCACCGAGGAGGGGAAGAGCAAGCGCGAGGAGCTGCTCGCCGCCGCCCGCCGTGACATCGAGGCGGAGACCCGCCGCTCCCTCGACCTGATCCGCAAGGAGGTCGCCGACCTCACCGTCCTCACCACCGAGAAGGTCACCCGGAAGTCGCTCACCGTCGACGATCAGAAGAAGCTGGTCGAGGAGGCCCTCGCCGAGGTTGACTTCTCCGCCTTGGAGGGATCGAAGAGGTAATGGAGGAGATCGCCCGCGTCTACGCCGACGCCCTCTTCCGGGCCGCCAAGGCCGCCGGGAAGCTGGACGTCCTCCACGAGCAGCTCGCCCAGTTCGTCGCCGCCCTTCGCGGGAACCGGGAAATGGAGCTGTTCTTCTTCAGCCCCTACTTCTCCTCGGCGGAGAAGCGCGACGGGCTGAGGAAGGTCCTGGACGGCGCCGAGCCGGAGCTGATCAACTTCCTCGAGCTCCTCGCCGAGAAGCACCGGGTTCCGGTGATCTACCGGATTGAGCGCGGGTTCAACGCTCTGTGGGCGAAGGAGAACAAGCGCCTGGGCGTCACAGTGACCAGCGCGGTCGAGCTCGACCCCGAGATCGCAAAGCGGATCGGCGCCGAGATCGAGAAGCAGACCGGCAACGAGGTGGAGCTGGAGAGCCGGGTGGACGACGGGATCATCGGCGGTCTCGTGCTCCAGGTCGGCAACATGGTGCTGGACGCGAGCGTCCGCAACCGGTTGGAGAAGCTTCGAAAGAGCATCGCCCAGGCGCGTAACCAATGACGAACCGTCAAAGGAGCAACTGACTTAGATGGAAATCAAGCCAGACGAGATCGCCTCAATCCTGCGCGAGCGGATCGAGGGGATGGAGACCGGGACCGCGGACCTCTCCGAGGTCGGAACCGTGCTCGAGATCGGCGACGGGATCGCCCGCATCCATGGCATCGACAACTGCATGTCCCTGGAGATGCTCGACCTGCCCCACGACGTGGTCGGCCTCGCCCTCAACCTGGAGGAGGACAACGTCGGCTCGGTGCTCTTCGGCGACTGGGACAAGGTCTCCGAGGGCGACACCGTGAAGCGCACCAACAGGCTGCTGGAGATCCCCGTGGGCGAGGAGCTGCTCGGCCGCCTGGTCGATCCGCTCGGACGGCCGCTCGACGACAAGGGCGACATCAACACCACCGAGACTCGCCCGGCGGAGTTCAAGGCCCCGGGGGTCGTCCACCGCCAGCCGGTCGAAGAGCCGATGCAGACCGGCTTGAAGGCGATCGACTCGATGATCCCGATCGGCCGCGGCCAGCGCGAGCTGATCATCGGAGACCGCCAGACGGGAAAGACCGCGATCGCGATCGACACGATCATCAACAACAAGGACTCCGACCTGATCTGCATCTACGTCGCGATCGGCCAGCGGATGTCCACGGTCGTCCAGGTGATTGAGACGCTGGAGGACGCCGGGGCGATGGAGTCGACGATCATCGTCGCCGCCCCCGCCGACGAGGCGGCCCCGGTCAAGTACATGGCCCCGTACGCGGGCTGCGCGATGGGCGAGCACTTCCTCTACGACGGCAGGCACGCCCTCTGCATCTATGACGACCTCTCCAAGCACGCCGCCGCCTACCGTCAGATGTCACTGCTGCTCCGTCGCCCGCCCGGCCGCGAGGCTTATCCGGGCGATGTCTTCTACCTCCACTCGAGGCTGCTGGAGCGGGCGGTGAAGCTCTCCGACGTACAGGGAGGGGGCTCGCTGACCGCGCTGCCGGTGATCGAGACCCAGGCCGGCGACATCTCTGCCTACATCCCGACCAACGTGATCTCGATCACCGACGGTCAGATC
>JBOGZE010000007.1:0-3292 GCA_050697055.1 Solirubrobacterales bacterium | reverse complement strand
GTCGCCGACTTTGGGATCGCCCGCGGCGAGAGCTCAGACATCACCGCCACCGGCTCGGTGATGGGGACCGCCCAGTACCTCTCCCCGGAGCAGGCGCAGGGCAAGGAGACCACCCCGAGCTCGGACATCTACTCGATCGGGGTGATCCTCTACGAGGCGCTCACCGGCCGCGTCCCCTTCCAGGGCGACAGCGCCGTCGCCGTTGCCCTCAAGCAGGTTTCCGAGACGCCGAGGCGGCCCAGCGCGATCAACCCCAACGTCCCCCCGGCCCTCGACGCGGTGGTGATGCGAGCCCTGGCGAAGGACCCCGAGGCGCGGTTCAAGGACGCCGACGCCTTCCTCAAGGGCCTCGACGCCGCCGAGAAGGCGCCCGACCGGCCCCGTCCCGAGGACACGGCCGCGTTCGCCGCGGTTACGCCCGAGGGCGAGCAGACCGACGTCCGCGAGGCCGAGGCCGAGGAGTACGAGGACTATGAGGAGCGGCGGGGCGGCGGCCGCTGGATCCTGATCGCCCTGCTGGTCGCGGCGGTCGCCGGGCTGGTCGCCTTCGCCCTCACCCGGCCCGAGCGGGTGGCGGTGCCGAATGTGATCAGCCAGGAGGTCGGAACCGCCACCCAGCTGCTCGAGGACAAGGGCTTCGATGTCGACATCAAGCCGGTGCCCAGCACCGCCCCCCGCGACACCGTCACCGAGCAGGACCCGATCCCCGGCGAGAAGGTCGATGAGGGCTCCACCGTGATCCTGACGATCAGCGCCGGCCCTGCCTCGGTGGCGATCCCCGACGTCCAGGGGCTGACCGAGGCGGACGCGACCAAACGGCTCGAGGATCTGGGGCTGCTGGTCGACCCCGAGTTCGGCTTCTCGGACACGGTCCCCGAGGGCCGTGCGATCGGCACCGACCCCAGTGCCGGGTTAAGCGTCAACACCGGCCAGACCGTGAAGCTGATCGTCTCCCGTGGCTCCAACAAGGTCGAGGTGCCCTCGGTGATCGGCCTCCAGGACGCCCAGGCGCTGGCCCGACTGCAGAGCGCCGATCTCGCGGGGACGGTGGTCCAGCGCGATTCCGAGGAGCCCGCGGGCAAGGTGGTCGCGCAGAGCCCAGGCGCGGGCGAGCTGGTGAAGAGCGGCTCGCCGGTGACGATCTTCGTCTCCAGCGGAGCGATCCCGGTGCCCAGCGTGCTCGGCCAGAATCGCGCCTCCGCGGTGACCGCGCTGAAGCGGGCGGGCTTCGTGGTCGCGATCAACGAGCAGCCGACCACCGACGTGGCGCAGAGCAACCGCGTCCTCAACCAGTTCCCGCCCGGCGGGTCGCGCGGCCAGCGCGGCGACACGGTGACGATCTCGGTCGGGGTCGTGGAAGCCACCATCCCTTGATGAGGCTGGCCTGATGAGGATCGCGGTCCTCCGCGGCGGACGCTCGAGCGAGCACGAGGTCTCGCTCCAGTCGGGCAGCTCGGTCGCCGCCGGGCTGCGGGAGGCGGGCCACGACGTGGTCGAGGTGACGATCGAGCGCGACGGCCGCTGGTTGGTCGAGGGGGAGGAGCTCAGCCTGGTCCCGGCCCAGGGCCTGCTCGGTTGCGAGGCCGCCTTCCCGGTCCTGCACGGGCCGGGCGGCGAGGACGGCAGCGTCCAGGGGCTGCTCGAGTGCCTCGACCTGCCCTACGTCGGCTCGGACGTTGAGTCCTCAGCGCTCTGCCTCGACAAGCTGGTCTTCAAGCGCTTGCTCGGCGCCGGCGGCATTCCCCAGGTGGACTTCTGTGAGGCCGGCGAGGAGGGCTGGCGGGAGCGGGCTGTCTCCTTCGGTGAGCCGGCCTGGGTGAAGCCCGCCCGGCTCGGCTCGAGCGTCGGGATCGCGCCCGCCTCCGGGGCGGAGGAGCTGGAGCGCGCCGTCAAAGAGGCCCGCCGGCACGATCCCAGGGTGATCGTCGAGGCGCCGGCGCCCGGCAAGGAGGTCGAGTGCTCGCTGCTCGGCAACGAGGACCCGCAGGCCTCGCCGCCGGGGGAGATCGTCACCCGGGCCTCCGATTGGTACGACTACGAGGCGAAGTACGCCGAGGGTGGGATGGAGCTCCGGGTTCCCGCCGAGATCTCCGATTCCGCAACCCAGCAGTTGCGGGACCTTGCATGCTCGGTGTTCACCCTCTGCGGCTGCAGCGGCCTGGCACGCTGCGACTTCTTTGTCGACGGCGAGACGGTCCTGGTCAACGAGCTCAACACGATCCCCGGCTTCACCCAGACCAGCGTCTACGGCAAGCTCTGGGAGGCCGAGGGGATCTCCTACCCCGAGCTCTGCGACCGCCTCGTCCAGCTGGCGCTCGAGCGGTACGCAACCGCCCGCAGCTTCGAGTTCTAGGGCCAGATTCTCAGCTCAGCAGGCGAATGTCGCTGATCTCCATCTTGAACTCCCCGGTCTCGTCACGGACCGGCTTCGTGATCCAGATCAGGAACGACTCGGCGGCCTCGCCCGTCAGGTTGACGGTCTGCTTGGTGGCACCGTCGCTGATCGTCGCCACCGGTGGCCCCCAGCCGGAGAGATCGTCCGGCGGGGCGCGCTCGGTCAGGTAGATCTGGGCATCCCAACCGGAGACCGGGCTGCGGACCTCGATCGACTTGGCGGTGACCGTGTCGCCGGCGTCGATCGCCAGCCCGACGCCGTCCTTGAAGCCGCCGAAGTCCTCGGTCACGTAGTGCTCTGTCTCCCACGAGGTTCCGGTGGGGTTGCCGTCGATCGCCAGGTTCTGGCTCTCGGTCTCCTTGCCGTCGCCGTCGGGGTCGAACTCGCTCGCCCCGTCCGATGGCAGCTTGATCTCGGAGGCGCCGCCGTTTCCGTCATCCCCGAAGTTGTTCAGCTCCCTTCCGCCGAAGACCAGCGCCGCGGCGATCAGGGCGACGCCGACCAGTCCCATCGCAATCCCGGCGCCTGACACACGGCGGCCGGCGAGCCGGCGCTGGGAGCGAGGGACGGAGTCGAGCACGCTGGTCGCCTCGCCGCTGGTGCCGCCGCGGCGCGCCGCCTCGACCTCGAGGGTCGCTTCGAGGTCTCGCACCATCTCCGCCACCGACCCATATCGGTCGCGGGGGTCCTTGGCGGTGGCTCGGTCCACCGCCGCGGCCACCGCGGCCGAGACCTCCGGGCGGCGCGCCTTGATGTCGGGGATCGGCTCGTTGACGTGCTTCATCGCCACACCGACCTGCGTCTCGGCCTGGAAGGGAACGTCGCCGCTCAGCATCTCGTAGAGGACAACGCCGAGCGAGTAGACGTCGGAGCGCTCGTCCACGTCCTCGCCCATGG
>JBOGZE010000006.1:0-2523 GCA_050697055.1 Solirubrobacterales bacterium | reverse complement strand
GTGTACGTGTGGTAGACGGTCCCGTTCTCGCGCGCGAAGGCAATGTACCCCGGGCCCTCGCGCAAACCGTCCTTGAGCTCGGCGCCGATCTGCTCCGACCACTCCTGCAACCACTCGGGCGGGTTGTCGATCATCTCCTTGACCTCGGGGATCCCCTGCGCCTGCTCCTCGGTCATGGCCAACCCGTAGTCGAAGGGGAAGTCGCTCCCGTAGGTCGAGACCCAGGGGAACCGCCAGCCCATCCGCTCCTTGTACGCGGCGAGCCGGTCAATCGGCGCGCGAGAAAAGCAGAGCAGCGTCACGTCGCGCTTGTTCATGTGGATCAGCGTGCCGTCGAGCTCGTCCCCGAGGTTCGTACATCCGGGACAGGCGCCCAGCTGATAGTCCGGCCCGAACATGATGTTGTAGGCGAGGAGCTGTGAGCGGTCGTCGAACAGCTCGGCCAGGGTCTTCTTGCCGTCCGCGGTATCGAACTCGTACTCCTTCTCGACCGGCACCCACGGCAGCGAGCGCCGCTTCTTCCTGATCTTCACGTTGAGCCCGGCCTGCTCGGCCTCGAGCTTCGCGAGCTCCGCCCGCGCCGCCTCCCATTCATGGCGCGTTCCGGTCTTGTGCTTAGGCATTGCGGTTCCTCCTTGATCGACACACACCAATGAGACTCGAAGCAGCGAGCAAACTCATCGCACGGAAATACAGCAAAGGACCCTGCTCATCGAGGCGGAGGGTCCTCTCCCTGCGCCTCACTAGGGACCCGCTTCAATCGCGTCGCGCACCTCGGCCAGCCGGGGCTGAGGTGAGCCGAAGTCCGTGAGGATCCAGGTTGCGCCCGCAGCCTCCCACGGAGCAGCGTCGGCGCCAATGGGAATCTCCACGACGAGGTCGAACGGGTCGTCATTCCCGGCGCGCAAGTCGCGGACCTCCTTCGCGAGCTCCTCGAGCGCATCCTCTTCGGGAAGCTCGATCACAAAGAGGCCATCCCAGCGGGCCGCGCGCCTAACGGGTCGCCGGTTCGGCCAGCGAGCCGCGACCCAGACGGGGATGCGCGGCTGCTGCAACGGAGCGGGCTCGAACTCCCCGCCCCAGAACTCGGTCAGCCTCTCGAGCCCTGCGTCAAGCAACCCCGCCCGCTTGCGCGCGTCGACCTCCTCCTTGAACGGCTCCAGCTCGTTGTTGTTCGTGTTGCCTAGCCCGACTCCGAGGGTCAGCCGCCCGTCACTAAGACGGTCCAGCGTGACCGTCTCTCGGGCCACCTTCTGCATGCGCCGCCGTGAAAGCGGCGTGACCATCGGCCCAAGCCGTAGTTTCTCCGTCGCGCAGGCGACCGCGGCCAGCGCAACCCACGGGTCGGCGACGGCTCGAACGGGTGCTCGATACGCGATGTGGTCCCAGAGGAAGAATCCGTCCCAGCCCCGCTCCTCCGCGACCTTCGCGAGCTCGACCAGGGTTTTCGGATCGACCAGCTCGTCGAACGGCGGGAGGAAGATCCCGCGCTTCACGCTCACCCGGTCACGCTCTTCACACCTACGCCTCCCTCTTCATGAACCACTCGGTGAACTCGCGGCATCGGCCCTCGGAGTCGAAGCGCATCACGAAGCAGTTGTCGTAGACCCGAGCGACAGGGCCGCCGGGCGACTCGCTGTAGGAGCTCGTGCCGGTGGCGACCGCGACCTCGCCATCGACCGCGATAGCGCGATAGCTGGCGTCGTAGGTGCCAAGCTCGTCGCGCGTCGAGGCGTCGGCGTGATCGCCCTCCCCCAGCCAGGACTCGACCACCGCGGCGCGGCCCTCGATCGGCTCGTCGGCCGGGTGGTAGCGGTAGCTGACGTCCTCTGCAAACAGCGCTTCGATCTGCTCGCGGTCGTAGGTCTTCCAGGCCTCGATATAGGCCTGGAGCCAGGAATCGACGTCAGACCTGTTCACGACTCGATCCTATGATCTCGACGATGAGCGAGCACGCCCAGCCCAACCCCTGGCAGGGATTCCTCTGGCTCTCACGGCGCGAATGCCACCGCGTCCTTCGACTCTGGACCCAGACGACACTCGCCCCGGTCGTCTCCTCCCTGCTCTTCATCGTCGTCTTCGGCCTCTCCCTCGGCGGCCGGATCAACCAGGTACAGGGCTTCGATTACGAGCAGTTCATCGTCCCCGGCCTGATCGCGATGGCGATGGCCCAGGCCGCCTACTCCAACAACGCGTCGACGATCTTCCAGGGCCGCAGCGACCGCTACATCGACGACGTCCTCGCCGCCCCGATGCACAACTGGCAGGTCAACCTCGGCTACCTGGTCGGCGGCGCCTTCCGCGCCCTGATCATCGGCATCGGCCTCGCCGCCCTCGCGATCCCGATCACCGGCGCCCCGATCGAGCAGCCCGCCCTCCTCGCCGTCGCGGTGCTGCTCCTGGTGGTCGGCTTCGGCGCCCTCGGCACGATCGTCGGCATCTACGCCGAGACCTTCGACCACACCAGCTTCATCAACAACATCGTCATCCTCCCCCTCACCTTCCTCGGCGGCGTCTTCTACT
>JBOGZE010000005.1:0-1568 GCA_050697055.1 Solirubrobacterales bacterium | reverse complement strand
GGGTGAAGCTCCCCTTCGGCGGGGTCAGCCCCGACCAGATGGAGGCGTTCGCCGACGCGATCGAGCAGTTTGCCCCCCTCAACAAGGGCCACATCACCACCCGCCAGAACATCCAGATCCATCACATCCCCCTGCCGGATGCCGCCGAATTCATCCGTCAGATCAGCGAGGCCGGCCTCTCCTCCCGCGAGGGTTGCGGGAACACGATCCGCAACGTCACCGGCGATCCCTGGGCCGGGGTCGCTGACGACGAGCCCTTCGACATCACTCCCTACGCGGCGGCCTACTCGCGCTACTTCGTCCGCCACCCCACCACCCAGCTGATGCCGCGCAAGGTGAAGACCGCCTTCAGCGCCTCGGACGACGACCGGGCGATCACGGGGATCCACGACGTCGGCTTCATCCCGAAGCTCCGCGACGGCAAGCGCGGGGTCACGATCCGGATCGGCGGCGGCACCTCGATCATGCCGAGGATCTCGCCGGTCCTCGACGACTTCGTCGAGCTCGACAACGGCGACTACCTGAAGGTGACCGAGGCGGCGCTCCGGATCTTCGACCGTCAGGACTGGCTACGTGAGAACCGGATGCGCGCCCGGATCAAGGTCCTGGTCGACAAGATCGGCATGGACGCCTTCCGCGAGATGGTCGAGGAAGAGCTCGAGGGCGACTGGGTCTCCGAGCGCGACTTCTCGGTCGATCACCTTCTCTTCGTCCACGACGAGGAGCCAAACGCACCGGCCGCTCCCGAGAGCCACGGCAGCCCGAACGGGTCACGCGAGCGCAAAGGCGAAGCCGGAGCGCGTTTAGTGGAGCAGTTCGACCGCTTCCGGGAGGCCAACGTGAAGCCCCAGCGCCAGCAGGGCTTCTCCACCATCGAGGTGAGGGTGACCCGCGGCGACCTCTCTCCCGAGCAGTTCCGCGGGCTCGCCGAGATCATGCGGGCATACACCGGTGGCTACGCCCGCACCACCGTCCAGCAGAACCTCGTCCTCCGCTGGGTCCGCGACGAGGCGGTCTACGACGTCTGGCAGCGGCTGGGCGCGCTCGGCCTAGGCGAGGCGGGCGCCGACCAAATCGCCGACCTGGTCAGCTGCCCCGGCACCGACTCATGCAAGCTCGGAATCACCAGCTCGATGGGACTGAACCACGCCGTCCAGGAGCGGATCGACGCGATGGGCATCGACGATCCGCTCACCAAGCGGCTCCGCATCAAGTTGTCCGGCTGCCCGAACGGCTGCAGCCAGCATCACATCGCCAACATCGGGTTCTACGGGGCCTCATTGAAGGTCGGCGATCACACGATTCCCGCCTACATCGCCCACATCGGTGGCAACTACGAAGGCGGCGAGGTTGTCTATGGTGCCCGCCTCAAGGCCAGGCTGCCGGCGAAGCGGGTCCCCGACGCGGTCGAGCGTTGGATCCGCCACTACCAGGAGAACCGTAACGAGGGCGAGGAGTTCAACGCCTTCGCCGAGCGGGTCGGCAGCGACTCGGCGAGCTCGGCCTGGGCGAGGCGGGCGCCGACCAGATCGCCGACCTGGTCAGCTGCCCCGGAACCGACTCGTGCA
>JBOGZE010000004.1:0-13682 GCA_050697055.1 Solirubrobacterales bacterium | reverse complement strand
TCCAGGACATCATCGCGATCCTCGGGATCGACGAGCTCTCCGACGAGGACAAGCAGACGGTCTCGAGGGCGCGGAAGATCCAGCGCTTCCTCTCGCAGCCGTTCTTCGTCGCCTCCCAGTTCACCGGCCGCGACGGCGAGTACGTGCCGGTTGAGGAGACGGTCCGCGGCTTCAAGGAGATCGTCGACGGCGAGCATGACGAGATCCCCGAGCGGGCGTTCTACATGCAGGGAGGGATCGACCAGGCGCTGGAGGAGGCGAAGGGGATGAAGGGCGAGGAGCCCGAGCGCGCCGCCGAGGCGGAGTCCGACGAGCAGGAGGCGAAGGCCGAGGCGGCCTGATGGCCGAGCGCGCGCACACCCTGCACGCCCAGGTGATGACCCCGGAGGGGGAGGTCTTTGACGGCGAGGTCGAGCAACTCTCCACCCGAACCAAGGTCGGCGAGATCGGGGTCCTCGCCAACCACGTACCGGTTCTCGCCCGGCTGCGGCCCACCGAGCTCCGCCTGCACATGCCCGACGGCGAGGTCCGCCGCTGGGCCCAGGCCGAGGGCTGGCTGCAGGTGTTCGCCAACCGCGCCACCGTCCTCGTCGGGGAGGCCGTTCGGCCCGATCAGCTCGACGTCCCCGAGCTGCGCAGCCGGATCGAGGACGCCGAAGGGCGCCTCGCCGACGCCGAGGAGAACTCGGGGGCCTACCGGCTCGCGGAGCGCGACAAGGAGCGGGCCGAGGCATTCATCAAGGTCGCCGAAGGCGGCGCCGCATAATCGGCCGCCACAAACACCGCGGCCGGATCAACCGCCGCGCTCGGGCGCGGGCCGGACCTACGATGAGCGCATGGACGAAGTTGCTCTCGCAGAGCGCCTGATCGCTTTCGACACCTCGGCGGGGGACGGGTTGCGGCGCGCCGCCGAGTTCGTAGGCGGCTGGCTAGAGTCGCGCGACATCGAGGTCAAGCAGTTCGACACCCGGGGGCTGCCGGTGACGATGGCGGAGGTGGGGCCGCCGGACGCGCCGACGCTGGTCATGCACGGCCACCTCGACGTCGTCCCCGGCCACGCCGACCAGTTCGAGCCTCGGATCGAGGGCGACCGGCTGGTCGGGCGCGGCGCCTTCGACATGAAGGGGGCCCTGGCGGTGATGCTGCTGGTCCTCCACGATGCGCGTACCCAGGAGCGGGTGCGCCTGCGCCTGGGGATCGTCTCCGACGAGGAGTCCGAGGAGGAGAAGGACCGTGGCTCGGACGCTCTCGTCGACGGCGGCTTCGTCGGCGACTTCGTGATCACCGGCGAACCGACCAACCTTCAGGTTGGGGTGCAGGCCAAGGGAGTGCTGGCGATCCGCCTCGAAATCGCCGGACGAGCGGCCCACGGCTCGACGCCGTGGCTGGGCGACAACGCGATCGTCAAGGCGGTTGAGGTGTTTCGTGGCCTCGAATCGCTACCGTTTGCGCGGCAGAGCTCCGAGCTCTTCGATCGTCCCTCGATCAATCTCGGACGGATCTGGGGCGGGGATGCCCTCAACCGAGTGCCGGATACCTGCGTAATCGACGTCGACGTGCGCTTTCTTCCAGAACAGGACCCCGACGAGATCCTCGCCCAGATCGACGGTCTGGCCGACACCCGCGTGGTCGCCAACTTCCGCCGCGCGCCGGCGGTGGTCGAGGCCGAGTCCCCGTTCGTGATCGGCCTCTGCGAGGCAGCCTCCCCCCATCATCCCGAGCGGGTGATGAGCGTCGGCCGCGACGGCGCCTCGGACGCCGTCTCATTCCTGCGGGTCGGGGTTCCCGCGGTCGAGTTCGGTCCGATTGGCGACGGCCACCACGGCCCCGAGGAGTGGGTCTCGGTCAGCTCGCTGCGCAGCTACCGGCAGGCGCTGGAGGGGTTCATCGGCGACTTCCCGGGAATGGTCCCGGCGTGAGTCCGCGGAAGAAGAAGGACGAGCGCCCCGACGAGACCCAGGAGTACGAGCTCGGGGACGATTTCCTCGAGGACATCGACGAGGAAGCCGCCAACGAGGGGCTCGAGGACGAGGCCTCGGCCGAGGAGGAGCTGGAGGAAGAGCCCGCCGAGGGGGATGAGGAGGAGGAGCTCGACGAGGGAGAGGAGCTCGAGGAGGAGAGCGAGCTGGAGGAGCTGATTGCCGCCGAGACCGCGGAGTGGGACGGGCCCGAGGGCGGAGAAGCCGAGCCATCCGAGGAGGAAGAGGAGGTCGAGGAGGTCGAGGAGGAAGCGCCCTCAGACGAGGAGGCCGAGCCGACTGTTGTTGAAACGGGTGGCTCCTCGGCTCCGCCTACGGAGCCCCCTCGCACTACCGCCGGTGCCAGGATGGGACAGGCGCGGGAGAAGATCACCTCCGGCTTCGAGCGGCTGCCCGGCAGGGACAAGGTCAAACGCGGCTTCCGGCGGGTTCGGCGCTGGCGGCCGGGCTTTCCCGTCTGGCTGAGGTTCACCACCGCCTCGCTGTTGATCGTCGCCTCGGTGGCGACCGCCACCTCCGCCAGCCTGATCCTCTACCTGGGGGACATCGCCTCCGCGCTCAAGGATCCGACCGGCGCGCTGGCGGGCGTCGACAAGTTCCTCACCAGGGTGCCCAGCAGCGGCCCCCAGACGATCCTGATCCTCGGCTCCGACAAGGACCCGGAGCTTAAGGATGTCCAGAAGGGGTTCAAAGGGCTCTCGGATACGACCATGTTGCTGCGGCTCGATCCGGACCGGGACGCGATCGCGCTCTTCTCGCTGCCCCGCGATCTCAAGGCCTCGATCCCCGGCGTCGGCACCGACAAGCTGAACGCCGCCTATGCCTACGGCGGTCCCCAGCTCACCCTCCAGACGGTCGAGGAGCTCACCGGCCTCGAGGTCAACCACCTGGTCAACGTCGACTTCGAGGGTTTCGCCCGGGCGGTCAATGCGCTCGACTGCGTCTACGTCGACGTCGACCGCCGCTACTTCCACAGCAACGACAGCACCGCCGCCGCCGCCGACTACGAGGAGATCGACCTTCAGCCGGGCTACCAGGCGCTCTGCGGCTTCGACGCGCTCGACTACGCCCGCTACCGCCACACCGACAACGACATCGTCCGCGCCGCTCGCCAGCAGGAGTTCCTGCGCGAGGCCCGGGCGAAGATCCCGCCCGAGCGGTTGTTCAGGGACCGCAAGGAGCTGATTGAGATCTTCACCGAGCACACCACCTCGGACATCAACGATCCCGCGACGATGCTCCAGGTGCTGAAGCTCTTCCTCGACTCCCGCGACGCGCCGATCAAGGAGATCCACTTCGAGGGAACCCTGGGGCCGTCATTTGTGACGGCGACCCAGGAGGAGATCGACACCGCGGTCGACCAGTTCCTGGGTGTCCAGGCCAGCTCGAAGGCGGGACAGACCGCGGCCCCCGAGGCGCCGGTTGCCCCCGAGGCCGCTCCCGACCAGACGCCGGTGGCGCCGACGGGCAAGAAGCAAGCGCCCGCCGAGCCCTCGCACAGCGACGGTCCGGTTGACAACATCTTCAGCCTCACCCCGACCAGCTACGGCAAGGCGCTCGCCCAGCCGATGCGCCGCCGGGTGGCGAAGCTGCCGATCTACTATCCGACGGCGCTGGAGACCGGCAGCGACTTCGCCCAGAAGCCGCGGGTCTACAAGGTCAACGGCACCGGGGAGGCCTCGCCGCCGCCGGGCGAGCGCGCCGCCTACAAGTGGGTCTTCGCGCGACCGGGCCTGGGCGAGTACTACGGCTTCATGGCGACCGCCTGGCAGGATCCGCCGATCCTCGACGATCCTGACGCGGAGAAGACGGTCGGCGATCGCACCTACGACATCTACTTCGACGGCGACCGGGTGAGGATGATCGCCTGGCAAACCGACCAGGGCTCCTTCTGGCTGTCGAACACCCTGATCGAGTCGCTCTCGGACCGGGAGATGCTGAAGTTCGCCGAGGGGATGAGGGAGCTGCGTCGGCTCGGCGCTTGAGCGCCGCAGTCGGGCTCCCGCGCGAGGCGTGGGCTGGAAAGCTACGGAGACAGTGCGCGAGAGGGAGCCGATCGGGGTAATCGGAACCGGCTGGGTCGGGCTGGTGACGGCCGCCTGCTTCGCAGAGCTGGGCCACCCGGTGGTCGCCCGCGACATCGTCGCCGAGAAGGTCGAGGCGCTCCAGGCGGGTGAGCTTCCCTTCCATGAGCCCGGGCTCGCCGAGCTGGTCAAGCGCAATGCTGAGCGGCTGACCTTCACGACGGGAATCGCCGAGGTTCTGGACGGAGCGAGGCTGATCTTCGTCTGCGTTCAGACCCCGCCTACCCATTCCGGTGACGCGGACCTCTCCGCGGTGATGGGAGCCGTCGAGGAGATCGGGTCGGCCCCCGACCGGGCGCTGGTGATGAAGAGCACCGTCCCGGTGGGGACCGGGAGGACGATCAAGCGCGAGGCGCCCGAGCTGGCCTACGTCTCCTGTCCCGAGTTCCTGCGGGAGGGGACGGCCGTTAAGGACTTCATGGAGCCCGATCGCGTGGTGATCGGCGCCGGCCCGGGGGACGAGTGGGCGGCCGATGCCGTCGCGGCGCTCTACGAGCCCTTCGGCGCGCCGATCCTCCGCACCGACGTGGCCAGCGCCGAGATGGTGAAGCTCGCATCGAACGCCTTCCTCGCCACCAAGATCAGCTTCATCAACGAGATCGCCAACGTCAGCGAGGAGGTCGGCGCGGACGTCACCGAGGTCGCCCGCGGCATGGGGCTCGATGACCGCATCGGGCCGAAGTTCCTCCGGGCCGGCGCCGGCTATTCGGGCTCCTGCCTGCCGAAGGACGTCAGCGGTCTCAAGCAGCTGGCCGGCAACTCCGGCTACCACTTCCAGCTGCTGACCTCGGTGATCGAGGTGAACGACCTGCAGAAGCGCCGCCTGATCGGCAAGCTGAGCAAGCACCTCGGCTCGCTGGCCGGCAAGCGAGTCGCGCTGCTCGGCCTGGCCTTCAAGCCCGACACCGACGACATGCGCGAGGCGGCCAGCCTCGTCCTGGCGGCGCGGCTTGAGAGCGAGGGGGCGACCGTCGTCGCCTACGACCCGGTTGCCGAGGAGCGGGCCCGCGAGCTGCTTCCGGCGGTCGAGATGTCGCAATCGGCCATGGACGCCGTCAACGGCGCCGACGCCGTCGTCCTGATCACCGAATGGCCCGAGTTCGCCGAGCTCGACTGGGCTGAGGTCGCCAGGAGGATGAATGCCCCGCTGCTGGTGGACGGGCGCAACTTCCTAGACGCCGAGGCGGTGCGCGCCGCGGGGCTGATCTACGAGGGCATCGGGCGGCCGAGTGCGGGCGAGCCGCAAGGCTGATGCAGGCCCTGATCCTGGCCGGCGGCGAGGGCACCCGGCTTCGCCCCCTCACCCACACGGTCCCGAAGCCGGTCCTGCCCCTGGCGGGCCGCCCCCACGTCGCCTACGTGATCGACTGGCTCTCCCGCCACGGCGTCGATGACGTGATCGTCTCCTGCGGGCATCTGGCGCAGGGTCTTCGCGACGCGCTGGTGAGTTTGGAGCCGGGCGTACGGATCCGCTTCGCGGAGGAGCCGGACCCCCGCGGCACCGCCGGGGCGATCCGCTTCGCCGAGGACCTCCTCGGCAACCGCTTCCTCGTCCTCAACGGCGACGTCCTCTGCGACCTCGACCTCAGGGGCCTGGTCGAGCGTCACCACAGCGTCGGGGCGCGGGCGACGATCGCCCTCTATCCGGTCGCCGATCCTAGCGCCTACGGCCTCGTCCGCCGCCGCGAGGACGGGGAGATCGTCGAGTTCCTGGAGAAGCCCGATCCGAAGGAAACAGCCGTCAACAGCGACGAGATCAACGCCGGGGCCTACCTGCTCGAGCGCTCTGTCCTCGACCTGATCCCGGCCGATCAGGAGGTCTCGATCGAGCGCGAGGTCTTCCCCCGACTAGTCGGCAAGGGGCTCTACGGGGTGCGCCTCGACGGCTACTGGATCGACATCGGCACCCCCGACCGCTTTCTCCAGGCAAACTGGGACATCCTCGAGCGGGCCGTCGAGACGGTCATCGGTGAGCGCCTCGATGCGGACGGGCCGGTGGTCGAGGATGGCGCCCAGGTGAGCAGCGAGGCGACGGTCGAGGGGCCGGCGCTGCTCGAGGCCGGGGCGAGGGTGGCGGCGGGCGCCAAGGTCGGCCCCCGGGCGGTGCTCGGACCCGGCTGTGTGGTCGAGGAGACGGCGACCGTCGAGGGCTCGGTGCTGCTGGCCGGCTGCCGGGTGGGGGAGGGAGCGAGCGTCCGAGACTCGATCCTCGCGGCCCAGGTCGAAGTCGCCGCCGCCGCCGAGGTCGAGCCGGGCTCGGTTATCGGCGAAGGGGATCTCGCGGGGGCTTCGGGGTGAGCGATATGCGCGACGCGGTGATGGCGATGCCCGATCACCTCCGCGACGCGATCTGGCGAATCGAGAGCGCCCGCCTGAGCACGATGGAGGCGCCGGCGGCGATCGTCTGCGGGATGGGCGGCTCGGCGATCGGGGGCGACCTCGGTGCCGCAGCGCTCGGCGACCGCCTCAGCCGGCCGATGTTCACCATGCGCGGCTACGAGCTGCCCGCCTGGGCGCCGGCCGGCTCCGCGGTGCTCTGCTCGAGCTACTCGGGCGACACCGAGGAGACTCTGGCGTGCTACGACGCCGCCGAGGCGCTCGGCGCGCAACGCCTCGTCGCCACCACCGGCGGCGAGCTGGCCGAGGCTGCCAGACGCGACGGCGTGCCGGTGATCGGGCTGCCCGCGGGTCTCCAGCCCCGGGGCGCGGTCGCCTACATGTTCTGCTCGGCGACCGAGCTGGCGGTGCTGGCGATGGCGGCGTCTCGCATACACACCGAGATCGACGCCGCCGCTGCCCATCTGGAGGAGAACCGCGAGGCGATCGCCGCCCGGGCCGCTCAGCTCGCCGAGCAGCTAGGCGACGCCACCGTGGTGATCTCGGGCAGCGATCTGACCGCCCCGATCGCCTATCGCTGGAAATGCGAGCTGAACGAGAACGCCAAGGTGCACGCCTTCAGCTCGACCCTGCCCGAGGCAAATCACAACGAGCTGGTCGGCTGGTCCGGGGCGTCCGAGCACGGGGGCTTCGCCTCCGTCCTCCTCGAGGACCGCGACCAGCACCCCCGGGAGCGACGGCGGATCGAGCTCACCGCCGAGCTGGTCGAGGGCTCCGCGACGAGCGTCGTCAGGCTCGAAGCCGATGCCGAGACCCGCACCGCCCGGCTCTTCGAGCTCGTCCTCCTGGGGGACCTCCTCTCCCTTGAGATCGCCGAGCGCCGCGGAGTCGACGCCTGGCCGGTCGAGGTGATCGATTCGCTGAAATCGAAGCTCGGACCGCTCTGAGTCACTCGTCGAGCGGCGCCCGCCGCGTCCGCTTGCGCTCCGAGGTGCGGCGCTTCTGCTCGAGGCGCCGCTCCCGGGCGGCGCGCCCTGGGCGGGACGGGCGCCGGGCCTTGGGACGCCGCAACCCGGCGGAGAGTTTCTCCCGCAGCCGCTCCAGCGCCAGCTCCCGGTTTCTTGCCTGACTGCGGGCGTCCTGGGCTACCGCGCTGACCCGGTCGCCGAGCTTCTCCTGGAGGCGGCTGCGCTGCTCGACGCTGAGCGTGGGAGAGGTGGCGACATCGAACACCGCCTCGATCCGGGAGGCGGTGACGTTGGCGTGCTGGCCACCGGGACCAGAGGAGCGGCTGGCGCGGAGCTCGATCTCGCCCAGGGGAATGGTCAGCTCCTCGTTTACGACCAGGGCATCCTCCATCGCGCCTACGGTAGCCCTCCGGGCGGAGGTGGGCTGTAGCCTTCCCCGCCCGCACCGCGAACCAGGAGAAAATCACCGCATGAGCACCGCTATCGGTACCCCGCAGAAAACCGGCCAGGACTTCAAGGTGGCCGATCTCTCCCTGGCCGAGTTCGGCCGCAAGGAGATCCGCCTCGCTGAGCACGAGATGCCCGGCCTGATGGCGACGCGCCGCGAGTTTGCCGACTCCCAGCCGCTGCAGGGCGCCCGGATCACGGGCTCCCTTCACATGACCGTGCAGACCGCGGTGCTGATCGAGACCCTGGTGGCGCTGGGCGCTGAGGTCCGCTGGGCGAGCTGCAACATCTTCTCGACCCAGGACCACGCCGCGGCGGCAGTTGCGGTCGGGCCCGACGGGACCCCGGACCACCCAAAGGGTGTCTCGGTCTTCGCCTGGAAGGGTGAGACCTTGGAGGAGTACTGGTGGTGCACCCTGCAGGCCCTGACCTGGCCCGAGCCCGGCCCGAACGGGGAGACCGGCCCGAACATGCTGCTCGACGACGGCGGGGATGCGACCCTGCTGGTCCACAAGGGCGCCGAGTGCGAGGCCGCCGCTGCCGTTCCCGGTCCGGAGGCCGCGACCTCCGAGGAGGAGCGGGTGATCCTGGAGGTGCTGCGCGAGAGCCTCGCCGCGGAGCCGCAGCGGTTCACCCGGATGGCGGCCGGGATCAAGGGGGTGACCGAGGAGACGACGACCGGGGTGATCCGCCTGTACGAGAGGCACGCGAACGGAACGCTGCTCTTCCCCGCGATCAACGTCAACGACTCGGTGACCAAGTCGAAGTTCGACAACATCTACGGTTGCCGTCACTCGCTGATCGACGGGATCAACCGCGCCACCGACGTGATGATCGGCGGCAAGACCGCCGTGATCTGCGGCTTCGGCGACGTCGGCAAGGGCTGCGCCGAGTCCCTGCGCGGGCAGGGCGCCCGGGTGATCGTTACCGAGATCGACCCGATCTGCGCCCTCCAGGCTTCGATGCAGGGCTATGAGGTGAGGCAGCTCGACAGCGTTATCGGTTCGGCCGACATCTTCATCACCGCCACCGGCAACAGGGACGTGATCACGGTCGATCAGATGGCCCGAATGGAGCACCAGGCGATCGTCGGGAACATCGGCCACTTCGACAACGAGATCGACATCGCCGGACTCGAGGCCTTCGACGGGATCGAGCGGGTCAACATCAAGCCGCAGGTCGACGAGTGGCGCTTCCCCGACGGCCACTCGATCCTCGTCCTCTCCGAGGGCCGCCTGCTGAATCTCGGCAACGCGACCGGGCACCCGAGCTTCGTGATGTCGAACTCGTTCACCAACCAGGTGCTCGCCCAGATCGAGCTGTTCGGGCAGCCGCTTGAATACGAGAAGGCCGTCCACGTGCTGCCGAAGCACCTCGATGAGAAGGTCGCCCGCCTCCACCTCGACGCACTCGGGGTCGAGCTGACCGAGCTCCGCCCGGAGCAGGCCGCCTACATCGGCGTCCCGGTCGAGGGCCCCTACAAGAGCGATCACTACCGCTACTAGCCCGGGTCGGCGCCGACGGGTAGGGTCCGCCGCGTGGAGGCGCCAGCCGACAGATGAGGGCGATGATCCTCGCGGCGGGGCTGGGGACCCGGCTGCGGCCGCTCACCTACCTGATGCCGAAGCCGGTTGCCCCGGTCCTGAACCGGCCGATCGTCGCCCGGATCGCCGAGCTGCTCGGCGAGCACGGCTTCGCAGATGTGGTCACCAATCTCTCCTACCTGCCGGGGCAGATCCGGGAGGTGCTCGGGGACGGCTCGGAGTTCGGCCTCCGGATCACCTACAGCGAGGAGTCCGAGCCGCTGGGCACCGCGGGCGGGGTCGGCAAGGTCCGCTACTTCCTCGCCGAGACCGAGTCCTTCCTGATCATCTCCGGTGACGCGCTCACGGACATCGACTTGAGCGCGATGCGGGAGGCACATGAAAAGTACGTGGCTGAGGGCGCGATCGCCACCCTGGCCACCAGGCGGGTCGATGACACGAGCCAGTTCGGGGTGGTGATCAGCGACGAGGAGGGGCGGATCCAGGGCTTCCAGGAGAAGCCCGACCCGGCGGAGGCGCTCTCGGACCTCGCCAACTGCGGCATCTACATGTTCCGCCGCGAGATCTTCGACCACTTCCCGCCGGAGGGCTACAAGAGCCCCGCCGGCGACGACGACCAGCCCCCGGGCTTCGTCGACTGGGCGATGGACGTCTTCCCGGCGCTGCTCGACGGCGACATCCCATTCCACGCTCACGAGATAGACGCCTACTGGAACGACATCGGCTCGGTCGACGAGTTCGTACAGGGAAACTTCGACGCCCTCCGCGGCGAGGTCAGAATCGAGTCGCCGGCGGGCGAGGTCTCGTCAGGGGTATACGCCGGCGACGCCTCGGACCTCGAGGGGGTAAAGGTGAAGCCCCCGGTTCTGATCGGCGCGGACTGTGAGATCGGCGCCGGCGCCGACCTGCACGGCCCGGTGGTGATCGGCGATGGTTGCCGCGTGGGGGCGGGGGCGATGATCCGCGAGGCGGTGATCCTGCCCCGGGCGGAGCTGGGGGAGGGGGCGGTGGTGGTCGGTGGCCTCAGCGGCACGAACGTCGATCGCCCGCTGGGCTGACCTGCTCACCGGGGCTGACCGCCCACCCTCGCCACCTTTCGCGCGTCATCCGTGCGCCTGACGGCGACAGGTTACGGCGGTGATCTCGGCTCTCGTCCGGCAGCTGGCGACGGCGGTTGCGCCGCCTCGCTGCGGCTGCTGCGGGGAGCCGTGTGAGCCGACGGCGATCCTCTGCGAGCGCTGCCGCGGGGAGCTGGACCGGGCGCGGCCGGTGATCGAGAGCGGCCCGCCCGGCGTCTCACTGACCGTGGCGGCCGCGCAATTCGATGGGGTCGCCCGCGATCTCATCCATGGCCTCAAGTTCGGCCGGCGGCTGGCGCTCGCCCGGGTTGCGGCGGAGGCGATCCTCCGCGCCCGCCCGCCCGAGGACCTGAAGGGGACGGTGGTCCCGGTCCCCGCGGCGCCCTGGCGCTGGCGCTGGCGCGGATTCGATCCCGCCGAGGAGATCGCTCTTGCGTTGGCCGCGCTCGGCGGCCTCCGCTACGAGGCCTGCCTGCGCCGCGCCCACGGCCCTCGCCAGGTGGGCAGGCAGCGGCGAGTCCGGCTCGCCGATCCGCCGCGGGTGTGGGTCCGCGCGCCCGCCCCCGCGCGGGCGCTCCTGGTCGATGACGTCCACACCACCGGGGCGACCCTGGCCGCCTGCGCCTCGGCCCTGCGGGGAGCCGGATGCGAGCGGGTGGTCGCCTTGACCCTCGCCCGGGCCGGTCGAGGATCCCAAAATCCGGGGTTGCCGCAGCCGCACCGCAGGCGTAGCATCATTCGGCCCACTTGACGGAAGGAGGACCAGCGTGAGGATCGATGTCCGCGGAAGGAACGTCGAGGTCACGGAGGAGCTCCGCGAGGCGGTGACCAGCCGCTTCAGCCGAGTCGGGAAGCAGGTTTCGGAGCTGGCCACGCTCGAGGTCCAGCTGTCCGAGGAGCGCAATCCCAGGATCAAGGACCGGATGGTGGCCGAGGCAACCCTGGGCCTGAAGGGGATCACCCTCCGCGCCGAGGAGGCCTCCCCCGACATGCTCCACACGATTCACGAGCTCGCCGAGGACATCCGCCGCCAGGTGAAGAAGCACCGGGAGAAGCGGCGCAAGCGCCAGCGGACGCGGCAGATGGTGGCGAAGCTACGCAGCCCTTCGGTCTGACGCGAGGGCGCTCCGCAGATGCGAGGGGCTCGGTGAGGAGCCACCCGTTTCATCAGGTGAGGAGCGACCCGTTTAGGGATGGGCGCCCAGCTAACCTAGGCTCGTGGCCAGAGGGATCATCGATCGAGCCCTACGCATGGGCGAGGGGCGCCAGTTCAAGGAGTACGAGAGCCGCGTCGCCGCCATCAACCGGTTCGAGCCGGAGATGGAGTTGCTGGACGACGCCGAGCTCCGCCAGCATGCCGACGCGCTTCGCGAGCGCGCCCGCGGCGGAGAGTCGATCGAGGATCTCCTGCCCGAAGCCTTCGCGCTCACCCGCGAGGCCGCCCGGCGCACCCTCGGCCAGCGCCATTTCGACGTCCAGCTGATCGGCGGGATGGTGCTCCACTCCGGGGCGATCGCCGAGATGAAGACAGGCGAGGGCAAGACCCTGACCGCGACCCTCCCGGTTTTCCTCAACACCCTCGAGGGTGGTGCCGTCCACCTGGTCACGGTCAACGACTACCTGGCGAGGCGCGACGCGGAGTGGATGGCCCCGATCTACGAGGCGCTCGGGGTGACGGTGTCGGCGATCCAGGAGGGCGACGATCCGCCCACCCGCCGCGAGAAGTATGCCTGCGACGTCACCTACGGCACCAACTCGGAGTTCGGCTTCGATTACCTGCGCGACAACATGGCCGGCTCGCTCGAGGACTGCGTGCAGCGCGGCCACGACTTCGCGATCGTCGACGAGGTCGACAACATCCTCATCGACGAGGCCCGCACGCCGCTGATCATCTCCGGCCGTCCCGAGCAGGCCGCCGACCTCTACTACACCTTCGCCAGGCTGGCCAAGCAGATGGTCGGGGAGCAGGCGAAGCAGAAGCTGAAGTCGCTGGGCGAGTCCAAGGACACATCAGAGGTCGACTACGACTACGAGTACGACGAGAAGCACAAGACGGTGGCGCCGACCGAGCGGGGGATCGCCAAGGCCGAGGAGTTCCTCGGCGTCGACAACCTCTATCTCGGCGAGCACGGCACCCTGGTCAACCACCTGATCCAGGCGCTGAAGGCCGAGTCGCTCTACAAACGCGACACGGAGTACGCGGTGATCGACGGCGAGGTGATGATCATCGACGAGTTCACCGGCCGCATCCTCGAGGGGCGCCGCTGGTCCGAGGGGCTGCACCAGGCGATCGAGGCGAAGGAGGGTGTCTCGATCCGCGAGGAGAACCAGACCCTGGCCACGATCACTCTCCAGAACTACTTCCGCCTCTACGACAGGCTCTCCGGGATGACCGGCACGGCGCTGACCGAGGCCCAGGAGTTCATGAAGATCTACAAGATGCCGACTGTCGAGATCCCAACCAACGTGCCGATGGTCAGGGCCGACCAGAACGACGCGATCTACAAGACCAAGGACGGGAAGTGGAAGGCCGTCGCGAACGAGATCGAGCACCGGCACCACAATGGCCAGCCGACTCTGGTGGGGACGATCTCGGTCGAGGTCTCCGAGATGCTCTCGCAGGAGCTTCGGCGGCGTGGGATCGAGCACGTGGTCCTCAACGCGAAGCCGGAGCACGCCGAGCGCGAGGGCGAGACGATCGCTCAGGCCGGCCGCAAGAGAGCGGTGACGATCGCGACCAACATGGCGGGCCGCGGCGTAGACATCAAGCTCGGCGGGAACCCCGAGCAGATGGCGGTGCACGAGCTGAAGAAGCGGGGGATCAACCCCGAGAACGAGGGCTACGAGGACGCCCTGAGCGAGCTCACCGCTGAGCTCGAGGCGCAGACCGGGGCGGAGGCAGACGAGGTCCGGGAGCTCGGCGGCCTCTTCATCTGCGGCACCGAGCGCCACGAGTCCAGGCGGATCGACAACCAGCTTCGCGGACGCTCGGGTCGCCAGGGCGATCCCGGCGAGTCGCGTTTCTTCCTCTCCGCCGAGGACGATCTGATCCGCCTCTTTGCAGGCGAGCGGATCTACAAGATCCTCGACCGCCTCGGCCCGGTCAACGAGGAGGGCGAGGAGGAGGCGCTCGAGGCGAAGATGCTGACGAAGACGATCGAGGGGGCGCAGAAGAAGGTCGAGCAGCAGAACTTCCTGATTCGCAAGCGGGTGCTCGAGTACGACGACGTCATGAACGAGCAGC
>JBOGZE010000003.1:0-13134 GCA_050697055.1 Solirubrobacterales bacterium | reverse complement strand
AGATTGCGTCGATCCCGGGGTGCCCGAGGATCGCCTCGACCGCGTCCCGACCGCCATGGACGAGGTTGACGATCCCGGGAGGAAAGATCTGGCGCTCGGCGATCAGCTCGCAGATCCGCTGGGCCGGGCGGGGATCTCGCTCCGATGGCTTCAGGAGGAAGCCGTTGCCGCAGGCGACGGCATAGGGCAGGAACCAGAGCGGGATCATTGCCGGGAAGTTGAACGGGGTGATCGCGGCGACCACGCCGACCGGCTGGCGCATCATCTCGACGTCGAGCCCGGATGCCACCCCCTCGAGCGTCTCTCCCTTGAGCAGGTGCGGGATCGCCGCCGCGGACTCGATCGACTCGATCCCGCGGCCCACCTCGCCGTCGGCGTCGGCCAGCGTCTTGCCCATGTCGGCGGTCACCAGCGCGGTGAGCTCCTCGCGGTGGGCAAGCAGCGCGTCGCGCAGCCCCAGCACCGCCCGCGCCCGCTCCTGGGGCGGCGTCGCGCGCCAGGCGGGCTGAGCCTCCCGGGCGGCGCGGACCGCCCGGTCGACCTCGTCTGCGCCGGAGAGCGGCACGTGCGCCGCGAGCTCACCGGTGGCGGGGTCGCGATCCTCGAGTGTCGAGCCGGCGACGGCCTCGACCCACTCGCCGCCGATGTAGTTGGGAAGCGTCCTTGCCTCGGTCGCGATCGCCATCGAGCTCAGCGTAGCGCTAGCCCTCCTCCCTACGCACCTGCTCGATCGTCCGGCCGGTGAGCACCGACTCGGGCTGGCTTGAGGTCGGCTTGCGTCGGCGGTCGGCTCCCTCTCCCTTCTTCTTGATCAGCAGCCACTGCTCGCGATCGCCGGCCTCCGAGGTGCGGACGAGGGCGTAGGCGCCCCTGATCTTCTCCCCGAGCAGGAAGATCTTGATGTCCCCTTTCTCCAAGCCCTCCTCGAGGGTGAGCTTCTCGCCGCGGCGGGTCTCGGAGATGTTCTCGAAGACGCCTCGGTCCCAGACGATCACGGGGCCGGCGCCGTACTCCCCCTTCGGGATCACGCCTTCGAACTCGAGGTACTCAAGCGGGTGATCCTCCGTCCGCATCGCCAGGCGCTTGTCGGCCGGGTTGGTCGAGGGTCCCTTGGGAACCGCCCAGGAGGCGAGCACGCCGTCGACCTCGAGCCGGAAGTCGTAATGCAGCGAGGTGGCGGCGTGCTTCTGGATCGTGAACCGTGGGTGGCGCCGCTTCGGGCCCCGCTTGCCTCCGCGCCCCGGCCGGCCGGAGGGCTCGCCTGTCTTCTTGAAGTCGCGTTTGCGCTCGTACTCGGCCAGTGATTTCCGATTGGCCCGGGGCATCGTCAGCTCTCCGACTCGAGCTCGGCCACCGAGGCCTCGAGCGCCTCGGCGAGGTGGTTGAGCTCGCCGATCGCCTCGGGGTCGGAGCAGAGCCCGAAGGCGAGGTCGCCTCCGAGCGAGATCACCGCGACCC
The DNA here is from genome assembly GCA_050697055.1 of Solirubrobacterales bacterium. GTDB lineage: Bacteria > Actinomycetota > Thermoleophilia > Solirubrobacterales > 70-9 > CAVVYV01. The sequence goes on along the minus strand of JBOGZE010000003.1, from coordinate 11,676 downwards.
GGAGCGCGTGACGGTCGGCGGGCTCCGCGAAGGAGCAGAACTCGTGCACTTCGTGGCCGAGGATCAGCGGGCGCTCGCGGGGGCCCGGCACGTTCGAGACCGAGAGCGCGAACTCGCGGGGACCGGAGATGATCCTGGTCACCCCGTCGTACAGGGGCCGGAAGCGGCCGAGGGCGTGGAAGAACGAGTAGAGCGTGTCGGCATCGTGGTCGAGCTTCGCTTCCCTGGTCTCCGCGTTGATCACGCGGAGACGCTCCACCGGGTCGGCCTCGGCGAGGGGTAGGTCGACGTTCAGGAACGAGTCGCGGTTGCTGATGTCGGTGCCGCCCTCGCGCAGGTGAAGGCAGACCGGGACCTGGGCGCGGAGGCTCGCGGGACGCGATCCCGCCCCCTCGAGCCACTCCCTGAGGCCGCCGGCGACGACGGCGAGAACCACGTCGTTGATCGTGAAGCCCTCCCCCGCCGCCCGGCCGATCCGCTTCAGGCGCGCCAGCGGGACGACGGTCCAGGCGATCTCGCGCTCCGAGCCGATGTGCTTGTCGAGCGGGGTGTCGGCGCCGGGGCGAAGCTCGCGGCGGATCGCACCCGGAAGGCGGACGAGCAGGGGGCGCTCGCGGTGCTCCGGCGGCAGCGGGCCATGGTCGCTCGCGGCGGCCGCCTGCTCGGCTGGCGGCTTCTCCTTCGTCGCCTGCTCCGGCCCCTCGCCAACGCCGTCCTCGGCGGGCGGGTCCCAGAGGAGGCCGGCGGCGATCCGGATCGCGGTCACCCCGTCGGCCAACGCGTGGTGGATCCGCCCGACGATCCCGGTGCGGCCGCCCTCGAGCGCCAGCAGGTCGAACCGCCAGAGCGGCCGCTCGTGGTCGAGGCGCTGGGCGAGGATCCTTCCGGCGGCGAGGCGGAAGCTCTCCTCGTCCAGCGGCGCGCCGTTGCCGGCCTCGGCGACGTGCCAGCTCAGGTCCGGCTCGGCCTCCACCCAGCTCGGCTCGCCGTGGCGGGGCAACTCCACCCGCTGGCGCAGCCGGGGAAAGCTGGCGATTCGCTCGCCCACCCGGTCCCTGAGGGCGGCCGGGTCGAGTGCCGCGCCGTCGGCGCCCGGCGCGAGCACCAGGAGCTTGCCCGTGTGCCCCTTGATCGCCGCCGATTCGAGGCGAAGGATCTGGGCGTCATCGAAGCTGAGGGGCTCGGGGGCGGAGCCGTTCATGCCTGCTCACATCCTGCCGCGTTTTCTTCCCCACTAGGCGGGTAGGCGACCTGGTGGGAGTAATACCGCCCGCAGGGGACGGCTAAGGAAAGCTAAGAGGCGCGAGGGCCGGGCCTTACCCCCCGGCCCTTGCCCTGCTTAAGAGCCGCCTCCTCGGCTATGCCTCCGGGGGCGGCTTGGTCTTGCTGGGGATAACTACGGATTCGCTAAGCGGAAAATTGCCGATGACGCCGGGCCCTCGGGAAGGGATGATGGCGCTTCATTCGGGGGAGGAATGGAAACCGCTCGCCGCTTCGCTCAACGGGCCGCCCTAGGGGGGCGGCCCGTTTTCTTGGGTCAACTCGGCGGGATCATCGAGTGTATTTAGGAGGGCGCCGCAGAGCGCTCGAGGGGCGGCGCGGGCAGCTGCTCGCCGTGGAGCTCGATCAAGCTGATCGCCACCAGGGCGATCACCAGTCCCTGAATCGACTCGAGCAGGGCGTCGACCGCGACCTCGGAGGCGAGCTGGGGGAGGAAGCCGTGGAACAGCGCCAGGAGGACCTGGGCGAGGCCCTCGGTTATGAGGATCACCCCGACGACGAGGATGAAGACCCGCCCCACTCGTCCGTGGACGAGCCTGGCGCTGCGTTTCATGGCCGCGCCGATCCGGCGGTCCTCGATCTCGATCACGGCCGGGGCGATCGAGAAGTAGGCGAGGAAGAGTAGGCCCGGGACGATCAGCAGGATCACCCCGATTGCGGCGCCGACCGCGAGCAACACGTCGACCGCGATCAGCCTCACCCAGGCCAGCGTGCCGACGAATGTGAGCAGCTTCGGAAGCCGATGCCCGAGCCGCCACTGCAGTACCAGGGCGGTGATCACGCCCGCCAGCAGCGCCTCGCCCGCGAGGCTGAACACCACCGTGAATGGGATCGCGAGCAGCTTCAGATAGTCGCCGAGACTCTCCAGGCGGTCGATCTCGATCCCACCCGAGGTCGCGTCGATGATCGCCTGCGGCAGGAGCACCGCGAGCCCGAGCGGCACCAGCGGCTTCCAGTGAGCGCGATAGAGGTGCAGCGCCTCGGCCAGGGTGCCCAGGATTGGGAGTTGATCGGGACGGTCCTCCGGCGTCATCCCGCGTCCATCAGGTCGGACAGCGGGTTGGTGGGGAGGTGGATCCAGCCCTCGCGCACCGCGCGATCGGCCAGATCCTCAGGCGGGCCCGCCGTCAGCCCGAGCGCGCTCGAGCGCGCAATCAGGGAGCAGACCAGCGCGTCGAAGGAGTTGTGGTCGGACTCCGCCAGCGCCCGCTGCGGGTCGTCGAGGTCCAGGCGCCCCAGGCGCCGCTCGACCTGCGCCAGCAGCTCCGGCAGGCGCGCCGCTCCCACCCTGCTCTTGTAGCCGACCGCGTTGATGCCCCAGGTGCCCAACGCCGGCGCCGGATAGACCTCGACCAGCTTGCCGGTACCGGCGCGGTCGACGGGCTGACCGAGCGCCGCCAGGCAGTCGAGCAGGAATGCCGCCCGCATCGCGACGACGCCGATCAGGTCGGTGGAGACGCTGAGCGGGCGGCGCACCCCGTCGCGGATCAGCTGGCGGTCGGTGGCGCGGAAGCTGAGGTGGAAGCGATAGGCGTCCTGGTTCTGGCCACGTCCTGGCCAGCCGAGGCGATCGCGGTGCGCGGCGATCGCATCGACGAATTCGTCGGGCCAGCCAAACGGGGCGTCGATGCCGACCTTGTCGGCCTCGGCAATCATCTCGAGCAGCGCCGCGTCGTTGACATCCGAGCGCAGCTCGATCACCGCCGCGCGCCTCGGGCCCCAACCGATCAGGCAGGCGCTGGTGTTCTTCGGCTGGGCGGCGAGGTCGATGCCCAGGGTCCGCATGCCGCGATCGTATGCGTGCGTGAACCCGCCGGCCGCCGGGCATACCCCAGCGGTGGAGGAAATTCTGCCGGGCGTACGGCACTGGACCGCCACCCACCCGAAAATCGGGATCGAGGTAGGCTCGCACTGGGTCCCTGGAGCGGGGGCGCTGATCGATCCCCTACTGCCGCCGGGCGAGGGGTTGGACGCCTTTCGCGAGCAGCCCCCGGATCGGGTGTTGCTCTCCAACCGCCATCATCTGCGCGATTCCGAGGAGCTGGCGGCGGAGCTCGGCTGCAGGATCGAGTGCTCGCGGCCGGGCCTGCACGAATTCGAGAGTGGCCCCGCCGTGGAGGCCTTCGACTTCGGCGACGAGGTGGCGCCAGGGATCGAGGCGCTCGAGGTAGGGGCGATCTGCCCCGACGAGGCAGCGCTGCTGCTTCGCGATGCTCGCGCCCTCGTGATCGCCGACGGGATCACGCGCTACTCGGACGAGCTCGAGTTCGTCCCCGACTGGCTGCTTGGCGTCGACCCCGAGGCGGTCAAGCGGGGCCTGCGCGAGTCCTATTCGCGCCTCCTCGATCGCGACTTCGACAACCTGCTGTTCGCCCACGGCACGCCGCTGATCGGCGGGGGCAAGGAAGCCCTGCGCGAATTCTGCGGTTAGCGCCTCAGCCGGCTTCGCCGGGCCCAAACGGGGTCGGCGCTCACGTACCCTGCACGCCTCATGGCGTCACGCGGCGAACTCGAGATCGGCGACGAGAAACCGGACGTCTCCGCCGCCGGCGGGGTGGTGCTGCGCCGGGGGGACGACGGCAAGATCCGGGTCGCTGTGATCCACCGCCCCATGTACATGGACTGGTCACTGCCCAAGGGGAAGCTCGAGGTGGGAGAGGGCTGGAGGGAGGCGGGCCTGAGGGAGGTGGAAGAGGAGATCGGCTACCGCTGCAGGGTCGGTGCCGAGCTGCCGCCGGTCTCCTACCTCGATCGCAAGGGCCGCCGGAAGCTGGTCCGCTACTGGCTGATGAGCCCGATCGAGGGCAGCTTCGAGCCCCACGGCGAGGTCGACGAGCTGCGCTGGCTGACCCGGCCGCAGGCCGACGAGCTGCTCACCTACGAGCACGACCGCGAGCTCGTCCACGAGGCGATCAGGAGACACCGCCGAGGACGGCTGTGGGGCTGGCTTCCCTGGGCGCGAGAGCCGTATCCCGCTTAGGCGCGCTTGATCGGGGCGCCTAAGATGGATGGAGCAATGGCAGAGCTCCGGGAGAAGGCGACGTTTGCAGCCGGCTGCTTCTGGCAGGTCGAGGTCGAGTTCCGGAACACCGACGGCGTCAAGGACGCGGTGGTCGGCTACATCGGCGGCTCGACCGAGCGGCCGAGCTATGAGGACGTCTGCACGGGCCGGACCGGTCACGCGGAGGCTGTCGAGGTCACCTTCGACCCGGACGAGGTCTCCTACGAGGAGCTCCTCGATGTGTTCTGGGGCCTTCACGATCCCACCCAGATGAACCGCCAGGGACCGGACGTCGGCACCCAGTACCGGACGGCGATCTTCTTCCACACTCCCGAGCAGGAGAAGCAGGCGACCGCCTCCCGCGAGCGCCAGCAGGATCACTATCGGAAGCCGATCGCCACCGAGATCGTTCCCGCCGGGACCTTCTGGCCCGCCGAGGACTACCACCAGCGCTACCTCGAGAAGCGCGGTTTGGCCACCTGCAAGATCTAGCCTCCCCCACTCTGCGAGATAGTCTCCCGGCGGGGAGATGGGATATCTGCTCAAAGCGGGAGTCGGGCTGGCGCTCTTCTTCGGGGCGATCGTCCTTTTCAACGTCAAGCTGCAGGAACTGCTTGACACCGGCACCTGCGCCTCGGGGAACGTCCCGTACGAGATCGCGCCGGGTTACCAGTGCCCGCCGGGGACCGGCACGGACATCCTCCTGGTCAGCGCCTCGGTCTTCATCGGGCTGATCGGCGCCGTGGTCTTTGCGTTCCGCGGCGACCCGCCCTGGGGCGGGCGGAGGCGGTCGGTCGGCCTCTTCGGACTCGGCACCCTCGCCTGGGGGATCTTCTTCGCCGGGACCGGGGCGGGCTGCTGATCGGGCAGCCCTACGGCAAGAGCGTCGATCCGACGACCGGGGAGGGGGTCGGGAGGCCGGACAGCCAGCTGGGCTCGATGATCGTCGGGATCACCTTCCTGGTGATGGGCCTGCCGGCGCTTCTGCTTGGTCTCTGGAGCGGGATCAAGGGATTGGGCTCAGGGGACGAGCGGCCCTCGGCGGCGACCGCCTCGGCGGGCGCGGGGGCGGCCGGCGGGGTGATGTGGCGGATGCGCGCCGGCCTCGAGCAGGCTCAGGCCGCCCAGGGGATCGGCGCCCGCATGCAGTGGGGCCTGCCGGGGGCGGCCGCAGGTCGTCGGCAGATGCGATCGGCAAGCTGGAGCGACTGCAGAAGCTGAAGGAGTCGGGTGCGATCACCGACAGCGAGTTCCAGCGCGAGAAGGCGAAGATCCTCGCCGAGCAGTAGAACGACGAAGGGCCCCGAAGGCCCCTCGCGGTCCCACCTCCCAGCCCCCCGCACCAGTCGCTACTGCAGGCGGCCGCCCCACTGATGTGGTCCTAGAACATCCGGCGGGGAGCGTTGTTGCGCGCATCGATAGCCTCGCGCCGTGGAAGCTGGGACGGCCCGCAGAGACGACGCAGACGTGGTGGTGGTCGGGGCGGGCCTGGCGGGGCTGGTCACCGCCCGGCAGCTGAGCGCCAGCGGCCGCTCGGTGCTGGTGCTGGAGGCTCGCGACCGGGTGGGTGGCCGCACCCTCAACGCCTCGATCGGGGCGGGCAAGGTGGTCGAGATGGGAGGCCAGTGGGTAGGGCCGACCCAGGATCGGGTGCTGGCGCTGGCGCGGGAGCTGGGAGTGGAGACCTTCCCGACCTACTACGAGGGGCGGAACCTCCTGGAGCTGCGGGGGAAGCTCCGCTCCTACAAGGGGACGATCCCGCGGCTTTCGCCGCTCGCGCTGCTCGACATCGAGCGGGTGCGCCGGAAGCTGCGGCGCCTCTCCGCTGGGGTATCGGCGGAGGCGCCCTGGAGCGCCGCCGATGCGGAGGCGCTCGACTCGCAGACGCTTCACTCCTGGATCGCGCAGCGGACCCACACGAAGCGGGCGCGAGCGCTGCTGGAGGTGGCGGTGGGCACCGTGTTGGGCACCGGCAGCGCGGAGCTGTCGCTGCTCTGGATGCTCTCCTACGTCAACTCCGCCGGTGGCTTCGACCCTCTGATCGACACCGAGGGCGGTGCCCAGCAGGACCGTCTGCGGGGCGGCTCGCAGGAGATCTCGAACCGGCTGGCGGCGGCCCTCGGCGATGCGGTGCTGCTCGGGACCCCGGTTCGCCGGATCGTCCAGGATGGCGCCGGGGTGGTGGTGGAGGCGGAGGGAGTGCGAGCCAGGGCTCAGCGAGCGATTGTCGCGGTGCCGCCGCCGCTGGCGGGACGAATCGCCTTCTCGCCCTCACTCGGCGGCCAGCGCGACCAGCTCCTGCAGCGAATGGCGCACGGCGCTCTCACCAAGTGCGCGGCGGTCTACCCAACGCCGTTTTGGCGCGAGCGCGGCCTCACCGGCCAGGCGGTCAGCGACGCCGGGCCGATCAGCACCACCTTCGACAACTCGCCGCCTGACGGCTCCCTGGGGGTGATGCTCGGCTTCATATCCGGGCCGGAGGCGATCCGCCATGCCCGCCGCCCCGAGGCGGAACGGCGCCGGCTGGTGCTCGACAGCTTCGTGCGGTTGTTCGGGGAGGAGGCGTCGCATCCGGGGATCTACCTCGAGCGAGCCTGGGCGGAGGAGGAGTGGAGCCGCGGCGGGCCCGTCTGCTCGCCCGCGCCCGGCGCCCTGAGCGCCTACGGCGAGGCTCTGCGGCGGCCGGCCGGCCGGATCCATTGGGCGGGCGCCGAGACCGCCACCGTCTGGTGCGGGTACATGGACGGCGCGGTCCGCTCGGGCGAGCGGGCGGCCGAGGAGGCGCTCGACGCCGAGGGCTGGCGCTTATAGTCGGCGCCCACATGGAGCAGGTGAGCGAGCGCAGCGCCGACCGGGATCTGGACCTGGCCTTCGCGGGCGCCGCCAGCCAGGCCGAGATGGTGCGGGCGAAGGAGGTCTCGCCGAAGGAACTGGTCGAGCTCTACCTGGAGCGGATCGAGCGGATCGATCCTGGGCTGAACGCTTACCGCACCGTGCTGGGCGAGCGGGCGCTGGCGGAGGCGGACAAGGCCGCCGAGCGGCAGGCGAGCGAGGAGGAGGCGCCGCTGCTCGGCGTGCCGGTGGCGATCAAGGACGACATCGACTACGCGGGCGAGATCACCGCTCACGGGACCGCCGCCTACGGGGCGCCCGCAGCGGAGGACGGCTACATCGTCCGCAGGCTGCGCGAGGCGGGCGCGATCGTGCTCGGCAAGACCAACCTCCCGGAGCTGGCGATCTACGGCTTCACCGAGTCGCCAACCTGGGGCGACACCCGCAACCCCTGGGACCCCTCGCGCACCTGCGGTGGCTCCAGCGGCGGCAGTGCCGTCGCCACCGCGGCCGGGCTCTGCGCGATCGCCCACGCCACCGACGGCGCCGGCTCGATCCGCTACCCGTCGGCCTACTGCGGCCTCTTCGGCCTCAAGCCCCAGCGCAACCGCGTCTCGCTCTCGCCCGACCGGGAGCACTGGCACGGGCTCTCGGTCTCGGGGTGCGTCAGCCGCACCGTGATCGACACCGCCCTCTATCTCGACACGATCGCCGGCGCGGTCACCGGCGACTTCGACTCTCCGCCACCGCTCGATCGCCCCCTGGTCGAGGCGGCGAGGACGCCCCCGGGCAAGCTGAGGATCGCCTGCACCACCAAGACCATCCTCCCGGTGCCCAAGGACCCCGAGGTGATCGCCGCATACGAGGAGACGCTCGAGCTGCTGCGCTCGCTCGGCCACCAGGTGACGGAGGCGGCGCCCCGATACGGCCGCCTGGTCACCGACTTCTATCCGCTCTACTTCCGCGGCATCCGCGAGGAGGCGCAGAGCCTGCCCCATCCGGAGCGGCTCTCCGACCAAACCAAGGGATTCGTCCGCCTCGGCCGGCTCTACAGCGACGGACACCTGCGCCGGGTGCGCGAGCGCCAGCCCCGGGCCGCGGCCCGGATCCAGGAGCTCTTTCGTGACTTCGACCTGCTGATCACTCCGGCCACGGCGAAGCTCCCGGTCGAGGTCGGGCATTGGCGCGGCAAGGGGGCACTGAGCACAATCAGGGGGATGACCAACGTCTATCCCTACGGCGCCGCCTGGAACTACACCGGGCAGCCGGCGGCGACGGTGCCGGCCGGCTTCACCGAAGGCGGGCTGCCGCGCTCGGTGATGATCGTCGCCCGCCCCAACGACGAGCCCACCCTGATCTCGCTTGCCGCCCAGCTCGAGTCCGAGCGGCCCTGGGCCGACCGTCGGCCCAACTTGCTCTAGCGGCCACCAAGCCGCTGCTCAGCCGCCGCTCGCTGCCGCCGGGACCTTCTCCGGTGCCCTCAACTGGAGCTCGCTCCGCTCCGTTGCCATCTCGATCGCCCCCGGGTCCCCGCCCATCTGCGACCAGCGCTCGACGGCGGTCTCGTGGAAGGCGTCGAGGAAGTCATCGGAATGGAGGGGATCGTGATGGAAGAGCATCAGGCGGTGAGCGTCGACGCGGCTGGCGAAGGTGAGGGTGTCGGTGAGCCGTGAATGCCCCCAGCCGACGTGGTCCGGGTACTCGGCGTCGGTGTACTGGCAATCGTGGATCAGCAGATCGGTGTCGCGGGCGAGGTCATAGCCCGAGATCCACTCCGGCTCCAGCGAGTCGAGCGGGGAGCCGAGCCCGGGCTCGTGGTCGGAGATGTAGGTGAGGGTGGTGCCCGCGTCGGTGATCCGGTAGCCGAGGGTGGGGCCGCGATGGGTAACCGCCTCGGCGCGAACCGTCGCCGGGCCCAGCTCCCACTCGGTCGCCGGGGTGTCGAGAAAGGAGAGCTCGCAGGGCAGCTCGCGCACCTCGACCGGCGACAGCGGCGCCGAGATATAGCGGGCGATCCGCTCCTCGAGCGAGGCCTCGGGGGAGGAGGGCCCCCAGATCGTCAGCTCCGACTCGGAGCGGAAGCAGGGGGCGAAGAACATCAGGCCCTGGATATGGTCGAGGTGAAGGTGGGTGAGGAGGATGTTGACCTTGGGCAGCTTCGCGGCGATCCCAACCCCGAGGCTGCGGATGCCGGTGCCGGCGTCGATGATCAAGGTTGAGCCGTCGGACAGCTCGAGCTCGACGCAGGAGGTGTTTCCGCCGTAGCGGTTCATCTCCGGTCCCGGCGCAGGGACGGAGCCCCGTGCTCCCCAGACCTTGACTTTCATCCTCTCGTCACCTCTTCACTGCTCCTACCACGGCCCCGGATTTCTAACTGCTATTGGCGGAATTTGCGTTTCTCGGCCAGAAGAAGATCATCGCACCCTCCTGACCGCCGTCGGCGACGATCGGCAGGGCGCTGGCCTCTATCTCGTATTCGTCGCCCTTCACCGAGCGCACGTGGAAGCGCCCGTGCGCCGGGCGACCTCGGCGAAGCGCCTTGGTGGTCGGGATCTCGTCGATCGGCATCGGCTCCCCGTCGTCGCCGAAGGGGCCGACCGCCTTGCCCCACTCCGAGGCCGGCATCCGGCCCGACTCCTCGAAGGAGATCCCCAGAAGCGCCCCCGCGGCCTCGTTGTAGAAGAGAAGGGCCCCCTCGCCGTCGACCAGGAAGGCTGGGGTCGAGAGGCTGGTGAGGAAGTTGCGGGCGAGGATCAGCTCCAGCGGCTTCTGCTCCATCGGCCGCGATTCTGTCAGGAGCCGGGCACCCGTGTGACGGATGTCATCCGGCGGGCCAATCGGTCTGCGTCTTCCCCGAGGGCGGACTCTCCTGGGGCGAGCGCCTCCGCGCCCGCAGCGGCATCAGCCGGCTGACGATTTCGTGCCCGGAGGCGCCGGTGGTCCTCTGCGCGGTCGAGGGATGCGCCGAGTACGCCCGCTTTCCCCGTCGCCCACGCGTCCGGGTGACCTTCTTCAGGCCCGCTGGTGGCGGTCCGCGGCCGGGCGAAGAGCCCCCAGAACTGGCGACACGCGTGCTCGACGAGATCCGAGCATGCGTGTCACCTTCCCCCGGCTGGCCGCCGGGCGCTCGTGGGGGACCCCCACGAGTTCAAAAGAGGAGGACTAGGCCTCGAGCTTCCCGATCTTGAAGATCTTCGTCCCACAGTCCGGGCAGGTGCCCTGGATCGCGGGGCGACCGTTCTTCATCGTGACCTGCTGTGGGTCCTTGATTTCGACCTTCTTGCGCTCCTTGACGCAGTAGCCCTCAGCCACAGAGAGCCTCCTTTCGAGCCTCGTTTGGCTTTCCGAGGTTACCCGTGGTTCGTGCCTGAGCAACCTTGGGGCGGTCACGCTAGAGCAGTAATCGGACGATCGCGACGGCGGAATTGCGCCAGGCGTGAAACTACGTGCGCTTCGCTACAAGCGTGCCCGGAGGCTGTGCGTGGAGGCTATGGCTGTTGCTTCGAGCCGGGCGTGGTGGTCGTCGTCGGGGCGGGCGTGGGCGTGGGCGTGGGCGCAGGCGTGGCCGCCGCCTGTGCCGCCTGGGCCGCCTGGGCCTTCACGGCCGCGATTTCGGTTGAGTTCTGGTTCGTCTTTTGCTCGGCCGCCGTCACCCTCGAATTCAGCGACTCGATGCTCGCGTTGAGCGCCTTCAGCCGCGCCTGGTCGGCTGTCGCCTGGGTGATCTGCACCTCGAGGGCCTCCACCTGGGACTCGAGGTCGTCGAAGTCGTCCACAGACGCGCTGTTGGGGGTGGTGATCGCGAGGTAGAGCCCGGCGGCGGCGGCGAGCCCGGCAAGGGCGACAGCGACGCCGCCGAGAAAGGTCATCCGCCGCTGCTTCCGCTCGAGCTCCGCCATCCACCCCTGCAGGCCCTCCATCCGCTCGGTCATGTTCGGCGCCGGCGGCTGCGCAGCCTTAGGTCCGGCCGCGGTTGTGGCGGCCGACGGTGTGCTGGTGGTCTGTGTGGCGGCCGACTTGGCGTCGGCGCCGTTCGTGGACTTGGTTGCTGCCTGCTCCTCGGTCGTCTTCGAGCGCCTCTGCGGCGATTTCCAGCCCTCGCGCAGGGTCTGGGCGAACCCCGGACGCCGGGAGCCCGATTCCTCGTCAGCCATGCCGCCCATCCTAGTGCCCGGTCCCGGAAACCCCTCCCCGCCGAGTCGGGACGGGCACAGTCCGCGCCCGGAACCGAACGTTCCATACCATTGCCGCACCGCGGCCCGCGACCCCCGATCAAAGGAGAGCGCCAGATGCCCGAAGCAGTGATCGTCGACACCATCCGCACGCCGATCGGCCGAGCATTCAAGGGATCCCTGGCGCAGCTGCGGCCCGACGAGATGGGCGCGTTCGTGGTCGATCAGCTGCTCGTGCGCAACCCGGACGTCGAGCCGGCCTCGGTCGAGGACCTCTTCTGCGGTTGTGGCGTGCCGCAGGGCCTGCAGGCCTTCAACATCGCCCGGATCATGGTCCTGCTCTCGGAGAAGCTGCCGGAAACCGTCAACGGGGTGACCATGTCTCGCTAC
>JBOGZE010000002.1:0-8642 GCA_050697055.1 Solirubrobacterales bacterium | reverse complement strand
AGATCCGGGCCCGGACCGCCCGCGGCGGATAGCGCTTGGTGTCCACCTCGAGCTCCTCCAGGCAGCGCTTCAGCATCCGCAGCGAGTCGGCCTCGTCGTAGATCGTGAACCGGCTGGTGTAGCCGAGCCGCTCGGCCTCGATCCGCATCAGCCGGGCGCAGGCTGCGTGGAAGGTCATCACCCACATCCGTCGCTCGACCCCGCCGACCAGCGAGGCGACGCGCTCGCGCATCTCGTCGGCGGCCTTGTTAGTGAAGGTGATCGCGAGAATCTCGTTCGGCCGCGCCTGCCCGGTCGCCAGCAACCAGGCGATCCGGTGGGTGAGCACCCGGGTCTTCCCGGACCCAGCCCCGGCCAACACAAGCAGCGGCCCCTCATCGTGCGTCACCGCCTCGCGCTGGGGCGGGTTGAGCTCGGCGAGCAGGCGCTCGACCTGATCGGCGCCCGCCTCGACCGGAGCTCCGACGGCCGTGGGCTCCTCTACCGCCCCATTCTCAGGCGCCGTGATCTCCTGCTCTTGCTCGGCTCGAGCCACCAAGCGAGCATAACCAGGGGTCCCGCCGGTTCAGCCGCCCGCCGAGGTAGGGCCCTTCTTCGGGCGCAGTTCTGTGACCTCGGCGGTCCGGTCCGCCTCCCCGGTGGCCTCGGCGAGCCGCTTCTCGAGCTCGCCGATCCGGGCGGAGAGCTCCTTGATCGCCTCGGCGATCGGGTCGGGGAGATGGATCCAGTCGGTGTCGGGGCCCTCCACCCGGCGGCCCTCCACCCGCACCGGATGGCCCGGGTTCCCGACCACCGTGGTCTCGGGCGGGACGTCCTCGATCACCACCGTGTTCGCGCCGACCTTGGCGTTCCGCCCCACGGTGACCGGCCCGAGCAGCTTCGCGCCGGAGCCGACGGTGACGTTGTCCTCCAGAGTCGGATGACGCTTGCCCCGGGCGAAGCCGGTGCCCCCGAGCGTCACCCCCTGGTAGAGGGTCACCCGGTCGCCGATCTCGGTCGTCTCGCCGATCACCACGCCGGAGCCGTGGTCGATGAAGAAGTCCGAGCCGATCTTGGCGGCGGGATGGATCTCGACCCCGGTCACCGCCCGGCTGGCGTAGGCGATCACCCGCGGGGCGAATGGAACGTCGCTGTCCCAGAGCGCGTGGGCGACCCGATGGGCGAGCAGCGCCTGCACCCCGGCCCAGCCGGAGAGGATCTCGAGCGCACCGATGTCGTGCGCGGCGGGGTCGCGGTCACGGGCGGAGGTGACGTCCGAGGTCACCTCGCCGATCACGCGCCTGAGCGTGCCAAGACCAAGCATCGAAGACAAGCTACTCCGGCGCGAAGAAGGGGAGCGACATATAGCGCTCACCGCTGTCGGGGACCATCACGACCACCCTCTTGCCCGCCATCCCCTCGCGGCCCGCGACCTCGAGCGCCGCGTGAATCGCGGCGCCGGCGGAGATCCCCACCAGGAGCCCTTCGCGCTGGGCGGCCTCACGGGCGGTCCTCAGGGTGTCCTCGTCGGCGACCCCGATCACCTCGTCGATCACCGATCGGTCGAGCACCTCGGGGACGAATCCGGCGCCGATCCCCTGGATCTTGTGTGGCCCCGCCTCGCCCCCGGAGAGCACCGGGGAGGCGGACGGCTCCACCCCGAACACCTGCACCTCGGGGCGCCGCTCCTTCAGCACCTGGCCGACCCCGGTGATCGTGCCGCCGGTGCCGACGCCGGAGACGAAGGCGTCGACCTGGCCGTCGAGGTCGCGCCAGATCTCCTCGGCGGTGGTCCGTCGGTGGATCTCGGGATTTGCGGGGTTCGAGAACTGCTGGGGCATGAAGGCGTCGTGCTCGCGGACCAGGTCCTCCGCCAGCTGGACCGCCTCGTGCATCCCCCCGAGCGAGGGGGTCTCGTGGACCTCGGCGCCGTAGGTGCGCAGCAGGGCGGTGCGCTCGCGGCTCATCCCCTCCGGCAGGGTGAGGATCAGGCGGTAGTCCCGCGCCGCGCAGACCAGCGCCAGGGCGATCCCGGTGTTGCCGCTGGTCGGCTCGACGATCACCGAGCGCCCGCGCTCGATCAGGCCCTCGCGCTCGGCGCTGTCGATCATCGCCACCCCAATCCGGTCCTTGACCGAGCCGCCGGGGTTGAAGTACTCGACCTTGGCGACGATCTCGCCGGCCACCTCGGCCCCGAGGCGCGGCAGGGAAACCAGCGGCGTGTTGCCGACCACCGCGGAGGTCTCCGCCCCCACTCGCAGAGTGGTCACCGACGATTCCATCGACCCAAAGTACTAGAAGCGGGTCAGCTTTCCGGTGATTGAGGTTCGGGGAGGCTCAATGGGTTCCTTCCGGGTCGCGGATTGGGGCTCGTCCCTGGGCGTAAGCTGAGCGAACGGCCGCGGGAAGCGGGCAGGAGCTAAGGGACGCTGCCGTCGAAGCCCGCGGGGAGGCGGTGGCGCTGACAGAAGCTCGGCCAGCCCCCCCCCCATGGCGCTCGATCCAGTCCCGTCTAGCCAGGCGTGGACGCGAGCGCGATACTGCGTGGGCGATGGCGAAGGAGACGCTCGCGACCCTCAGGCGCGGCTACGAGGCCTTCAACCTGGGCGACACATCGATCCTGGAGCTTGCTAGGGAGGTTGCTACTCCCGATGTGGAATGGGGAGCCACCGGCGCCTTTCCGGGCGTCGAGGATACGTACCGAGGCCCCGAGGCGATGCAGGAGTGGATGGACATCATTCGGTCCGCCTGGGAGGAGTTCGAGGTGTCGCTCGACGAGGTCATCCACGACGGGGACGACGTGGCCGTAGTTGCCGAGCTGCTCCGCGGCCGAGGGCGTGGAAGCGGTGTGGAAGTCGAGATGCGGATCTTCTCGGCGTATTGGTTCGAAGAAGGGAAGATCCGGAGGCGGGCTGCCTTCACCGAACGGAAGGCGGCCCTCGAAGCCGCCGGGCTGCGGGACTAGTACCTCATCGTCCAGGCGAAGGTCCGAAGGAAAGAGAGCAGGTCGGGACCGTGGACGGAACCAGCCCGAGCCTCAGTGATGAGGGACCCTAGCCTCCGCGCTGAAAGACGCAGCCGAGCTCGCCGTCGTCCCGTTCGTAGAACAGGCTTTTTGGGCGGGCGCTCACGTCGGCCGTCCGCGCGCGATCGGCTCGCGGTCCTCGCCGTCTCCTTCTCTCGGGTTTTTTCCCGTGTACGGTCCCACGGGAAAGTAGAACCCGCTGGTAGAGCCGAATCCGGCGCCTATTCTCAAATGTGGTAGATGCCGGTGCCGACCTCGTCCGCCTCCCGGCGCGCGATGTCGGCGATCGAGGTGGCGCGGAAGGTGGTCCGGAGCGCCTCCACCCCCTCCTCCCAGATCCCGCCGGCCTCCTTGCCCTCCTCGCCGACCACCCCGTCGAGCGCCTGCACGACCTCGAGCACGGTGATCTCCTCAGGCGGCCGGGCGAGCGTGTAGCCGCCCTTGGCGCCGCGGTGGCTGACCAGGATGCCGGCGCGGCGAAGGGTCGAGAAGAGCTGTTCGAGGAACTGAACCGGGATCCGACGGCGCTCCGCCACCTGGCCGATCGGCACCGGGTTCTGCCCGGAGCGTGCCAGCTCCGCCAGCGCCACCACCGCGTACCGCGACTTGGAGGTGACCGAGATCACATGCCCCTTTTACTCGATCGCCGCGCACCTGGCGGCAAGGCGCCTCACAATGCGCTTGTGAGCGCGCCAAGGCGACGGGTTCTGCTGCGTTCCCTGGCGCCGCTGGCGCTGATGGGCGCGATCTTCTATCTATCTGCGCAACCGGCCGATGCGGACCAGGCCTGGTGGACGGTGGTCCTCCGGAAGCTCGGGCATGTCGGCGGCTACGCGACCCTGACCGCACTCTGGACCTGGGCGCTGGCCGGGACCGTGCGACGCCCGCTGCTGAACGCCGCCGCGATCTCGTTCGTGTACGCCTGCAGCGACGAGTACCACCAGAGCTTTGTCGGCACCCGCCACGGCTCCCCGGTCGACGTCGCCGTCGACGCGATCGGCATCGGGCTCGCCTACCTGATCCTCAAGGCCGCGAAAACCGAGCGTCGCAAGGACGCAGGGAGGCCGGCGAAGCGAGCGCACTTGAAACGTGCGTGAGCGAGACGGCCGACTGAGGACGCCGCGACGCGAAGGTTTGCAGCGGCGCGGCGGCGCGATCCCTTGCCCTGCGGAAGCTCATCGAGCACCAGGCGGACTCCCCCCTCGTTGAGACCGGACGAGTTGGCGGCGTCAAGCAGCCCCAACGGCTAGTTCTCGGCTGAGGCCTTCAACCTCTCGACGGCGCGCTCGATCCGCTCTATGGAGCGCTCCCTGCCCAGCGTGGCCAGGGACTCGAAGATTCCGGGCGAGACCGAGCCGCCCGAGATCGCCACCCGAATCGGCTGATAGAGCCTTCCCGGCTTAACCTCGCGCCGCTCGAGGATCGGGCTCAGAGCCGCCTCGATCGGTTCGGGCTCGAACCGCTCCACGCCCCGCAGGGCCTCGAGCGAGTCCTGGAGCAGGGGCAGGGGACCGTCGCGCATCACCTTGCGCCAGGCCTTCTCGTCGATCTCGGGCTCCTCGATGAGGAAGCCGATCAGGGGCCAGACCTCGGCCAGGGTCTGGGCCTTCTCCTGGGCGATCGCGCAGGCCGCGCGCAGCCGCTCGTCGGGCTCGCGGCCCAGATACGAGGCGACCGCCTCCGTGTACTGCTCGAGCGGGAGCTCCCGCATGAAGCGCCCGTTGATCCAACGCAGCTTCTGCTCGTCGAAGATCGCGCTCGCCCGCCCCACCCGATCCAGCTGGAAGCGCTCGATCAACTCCTCGGTGCCCATCAGGGTGGTGTCGTCCTCGGTTCCCCAGCCGAGCAGCGCCAGGTAGTTGCGGACCGCGGCCGGCAGATAGCCGCGCTCGCGCAGCTCCTGGGCGCTGGCGGCCCCGTGGCGCTTGGAGAGCTTCTTGCCGTCCGGACCGTGCAGGAGCGGCAGGTGCGCGTAGCGGGGCGACTCGAACCCGAGCGCCTCCATCACAAGGAGCTGCTTGGGGGTGTTGGAGAGGTGATCGTCGCCGCGGATCACGTGGCTGATCCCCATGTCGGCGTCGTCCACGGCGACCGCGAAGTTGTAGAGCGTGGAGCCGTCGCCCCGGGCGATCACGAAGTCGTCGTTGCTGGCGTTGGGGAAGCGGACCTCGCCGCGGATCTCGTCGCTGACCACGGTGTCACCCTCGTCCGGGACCCGCAGCCGGACCGCCGCCTCGGGATCGTCGCTGGGCTCGCCGCGGTAGCCGTGCTCCTTGCCGTGCTCCTCCTTCCAGGCGCGGACATCCTCGGCGGTCGCCGGGTCGCGGTAGGCGCGGCCGGACTCGAGCAGCTCGTCGATCCGCTCGCGGTGCCGGTCGGCGCGCTCGTGCTGGCTCAGCGGCCCCTCGTCCCAGTCGAGCTCCAGCCAGCGGAGGGCGTCGAGGATCTGCTCGACGTTCTCCGGGGTGGAGCGCTCGCGGTCGGTGTCCTCGATCCGCAGCACCATCTCTCCCCCCTGACCGCGGGCGAAGAGCCAGTTGTACAGTGCGGTCCGCGCTCCGCCGATGTGCAGGGCGCCCGTCGGTGACGGCGCGAAGCGGACTCGAACGGGGCTTGATGAATCGGAGCTCACGGTGCTGATCGGCGCCCATGTTTCCACAGCGGGTGGCCTGCCCAAGACGCTCGAGCGGGGCGAGGATCTCCGCTGCGAGGCGATTCAGATCTTCAATCAGAGCCCGCGGATGTGGCGCCCGACCCGCTACACGGAGGAGGACTTCGCCGCCTTCCGCGAGGCGAAGCGCAACTCCCCGGTGAAGGCGGTGGTGATCCACATGATCTACCTGATCAACCCGGCGACCAAGGACCGGGAGATGCGGAGGAAGTCGCTCGACTCGCTCGTTCACGCCCTCACCGTCGGCGAGGGGATCGGCGCGCTCGGGGTCGTCGTCCACCCTGGGGCGCTGAAGGAGGACACCCGGACCAACGCCCGCAAGCGCGCCGTGAGGCTGATCAAGGAGGCCCTCGCCCGGACCGAGTCCTGCCCGATCATCTACGAGAACACCGCGGGGTCGCCGCAGCTGCTGGGGCGGGACTTCGACGAGACGGCCGCGCTGATCGACGCCACTGGCGGCCCCAGGCGGCTGGGCCTCTGCATCGACACCTGTCACCTGCACGCGACCGGCTACGACGTCCGCACGCCGGAGGGGGTGAGCGGCCTTGCGGACGAGATCGACGCCAAGGTGGGCCTGAAGCAGCTCAAATGCCTGCACCTGAACGACGCCCGAGACGAGCGCGGCTCGAACCGCGACCGGCACGCCTCGATCGGCAAGGGTGAGATCGGCCGCAAGGGCTTCCGCGCCTTCCTCGGGGAGAAGCGCTTCCAGAAGCTGCCCGCGGTGCTGGAGACGCCGGGGCCCGACGGCCACGGCCCCGACCGCAAGGAGATCCTCCTCACCCGCCGCCTCTGGCGCGAGGCGACGCGCAAGCGTTGATCGACTGCCTCGGGGGTCGGGCGGGCGGGGGTCGCCGAGGCCGCCCCAACCCCTGGGTCAGCTGAGGGCGTTGCGGAGGTCGAAGGCGCGGATCGACTCGGCGCCCTGGTGGTTGGCGTCGAAGAAGGTCCGGTTGATGCACTCGTAGGCCGGGCCCTCGCCCTCGTAGGCCTTCTCGACCGTGAACTGGCACTGCGGAAGAGGCTCGCCGGTCATCTTGATCCCGCCGTAGCCACCGGTGCGCTCGGCGATCAGGAAGAGGTCGAGATCGATCTCGGCGCTAAACACCTTGTTGAGACAGCCGATGAAGCGGGCGCCGCTGCGGGCCTCCTCGTAGGTGTAGAGGTAGCGGCAGCCGATCTCCAGACAGCCGCTCGGCTCGATCAGCTTGTCGCAGAACGAGCGGCACCTGCGGCACTCGCCAGTGGCGCTTCGCCTCTCCTCAGTCTTGCCGATCGGCATGCCCTGAGTCTACGACCAGCTTTGACCGTCTTCGAGAGGCTCGACCGAAAAGGGGGTTGCACTCGACGGGCCGAGGTGGTAAGGCCGCTAGGCCGCGCGGGCGCCCGAGCCGAGGACGACATCGAGCTCGGCCTCGAGGGCCGCCGACTGGGCGACCCGGTATCCGTCACCGAACTTGAGCCGGCGCATCCCATCGCGGGTCTGCATCTCCAGCTGCACCTCGGAGTCTCCGGGGAAGCTCTCGAAGACCCCCTTCAGCTCGTCCACCAGGGAGACGCCGAAATCGGCGGCGTGAATTCGGAGCACGAGTGGGCCGGGCGTCCGCCCCGCTCGCGCCCGGGCGAGCTCGTCGTCGCTCGGATCGAAGGTATCCAGCTCCTGGACCAGGAGCTTGGTCTGCCCGCGCTCCTTGTGATCGAGGCGGCCCCGCACCACCAGCAGGCTGTCGACATTGACCGAGTCGCCGCTCTCGGCGTAGACCTTGCCCAGAATCAGCATCTCCACCTGTCCCTCGACGTCGTCGAGGGTGGCGAACATCATCGGGTCGCCGCGCTTGTTCTTGATCCGCTTGAGCTCGGTGACGATGCCTCCGACGGTGACGATCGAGCCGTCCGCCTTCGACTCGAGCTCGGACAGCGGGCAGTCGACCTTCGCCGGGAGGGCGTCCTTGACGTCGGCGAGGGGGTGCGAGGAGAGGAAGGTGCCGAGCGTCTCCTTCTCCAGCCGCAGCAGCTCGCGCTTGTCGAATTCGTCGGAGGTGATCGGGGGGTGGTGCGAGGACCCCTCGGCGCTCTCTCCTCCCCCATCTCCGCCGAGGTCGAAGATCGAGGACTGTCCCATCCGCGAGTCCTCCTGTGCCTTTTGGCCAAAGGAGGCGGCGGCGGGAAGCGCATCCAGCATTCCGCGGCGGGAGTCCCCGGTGGAGTCGAGCGCGCCGCACTTGACCAGGCACTCGACCGCCCGCTTGTTGACCGCCCGGGTGTCGACCCGCTCGCAGAAGTCCCAGAGCGAGGCGAACTCGCCGCCCTTGGCCCGGGCGTCGAGGATCGCCTGGACGGCGGCGTGGCCGACGTTCTTGACCGCGTCGAGGCCGAAGCGGATGCTCTTGCCGAAGACGATGAAGCCATGGTCCGAGGCGTTGACGTCAGGGGGGAGCACCTCGATCCCCATCTCGTCGCAGCGATTGACGAAGAAGGGGACCTTGTCCTTGGTCCGCATCACGGTCGAGATCAAGGCCGCCATGTACTCGGCCGGGTAGTTGGCCCGCAGCCAAGCGGTCCGGTAGGCGATCAGCGCGTAGCAGGCGGCGTGGCTGCGGTTGAAGGAGTAATCGGCGGCCGCCTCCATCAACGACCAGAGGTTCTTCGCCAGGGCCGGCTTGGTCCCTGACTGGGCGAGGCCGGCCTCGAACTTGTCCTCCATCGTCGCCATCAGGTCGCGCTTCTTCTTCCCCACCGCCTTCCGCAGGTCGTCGGCCTCGGCCGGGCTAAAGCCGGCCATCTGCTTGGCGATCTCCATCAGCTGCTCCTGATAGATCACGCAGCCGTAGGTGGACTCCGTGATCGGCCGCAGGCGGGGGTCGGGATAGCTGACCGATGACGGGTCGCGCTTGCCCTGCGCGTAGTCGCCGATGTAGCGCATCGCCCCGGGCCGGTAGAGCGAGACCAGCGCGACCAGGTCCTGGA
>JBOGZE010000001.1:0-8643 GCA_050697055.1 Solirubrobacterales bacterium | reverse complement strand
GCGCCGGCGGCTCGCTGGCGCGAGCGGCCGAGGCCCCCGGCATCGAGGTGAGGCTCGCCGGTCGCGAGGACGCGGCCGAGGCCTGTACCGGAGCCGGGGCTGCCCTCCTCTGCGTCCCCGACGTGGCGATCGGCGAGGCCCACGAGGCGATCGCATCCACGGCACCGCCGCTGGTCGGCCACGTCAGCGGCGCCAGCGGGCTCGATGCGCTCGAGCTCGGAGGCGACACCGGCTCGGCCCGTTTCTCGATCCACCCGCTGCAGAGCTTCGCCGACGAGGCGACGCCGGTTGAGGGCACGCCGTGCGCGGTCGCCGGCTCCAGCGAGCGGGCGCTTCGCTTCGCCACCTCCCTCGCAGAGGCACTCGGGATGAGGCCCTTCGAGGTCCCCGAGGAGCAGCGCGCCGCCTACCACGCGGCAGCCTCGATCGCCTCCAACTTCCTCGTCGCTCTGGAGGAGTCGGCCGCGGAGCTGCTCGAGCGAGCCGGCGTCACCGACGCGCGCGAGCTGCTCGCCCCTCTGGTGCTCCGCACGGCCGCCAACTGGGCCGAGCTGGGACCGGGCGCTCACCGGGCCGATCGCCCGCGGGGACCGCGAGACCGTCGAGCGCCAGCGTGCCGCGCTGGCGGAGCTGGCGCCGGAGCTCCTGCCGATGTACGAGGCCCTCGCCGAGCGCGCCGCGCAGACCGGCGAGGTGGCCGCGTGAAGGTCATCCACACCAAAGCCGAGCTGCGCGAGGCGCTCGCCGAGCCGCGGCGCCGGGGCCGACGGATTGGTCTGGTGCCGACGATGGGCTTCTTTCACGACGGGCACCTGTCGCTGATGCGCCGGGCCCGCCGGGACTGCGACCTGGTCGTGGTCAGCCTCTTTGTCAACCCGACCCAGTTCGGCCCGGGCGAGGACCTCGAGGCCTACCCCCGCGACGAGCAACACGACATCGACGCGGCAGAGAGCGAGGGCGTCGACCTGCTCTGGGCGCCGGAGTCCGACGAGGTCTACCCCGAGGGCTTCGGCACCACGGTCGAGGTCGACGCGAGGCTCACCGGGGTGCTCGAGGGCGACCCCGAGCACCGGGGGCCGTCCCACTTCCGTGGCGTCACCACGGTGGTGGCGAAGCTCTTTAACGCGGTGCAGCCCGACATCGCCTACTTCGGGCGCAAGGACGCCCAGCAGGCGCTCGTGATCGAACGGATGGTCCGCGACCTCGACATCCCGGTCGAGATCGAGGTGCTGCCGATCGTCCGCGAGCCCGATGGCCTCGCGATGAGCTCCCGCAACGCATACCTGAGCGGCGAGGAGCGCAGTCGCGCCCTCGCCCTCTCAGAGGCGCTGCGGGCCGCCGACGAGGCCGCCCGCCGGGGGGAGCGCTCGGCCGCCGCCCTCACCGAGGTCGTGAGAAGTGAGCTTGGTAACGCCGGGATTGAGCCGGAGTACGTGGAGGCGCGCGACGCGGAGGACCTCTCCCCGGTCGCGGAGCTCAACGGCCGGCCCGTACTCGTCGCGGTCGCCGCCCGAGTGGGGCGGGCACGCCTAATCGACAACGTCGTTATCGACCCTTGACCGAACCCAGCATGAGCGAACCCAGCACCACGGAACAACATCTACGGGAGGCCCGATGCAGCGTCAGATGCTGAGCCCGGAGCAGGAGGCGCTCACATGAGCGCCGGCGATGCCGTGAGGAAAGTCACGGTTCCGGGAATCGCGGAGATGAAGCGGGCGGGCGAGAAGATCGTCATGGTCACCGCCTACGACTACCCCTCCGCGCAGATCGCCGAGGAGGCCGGCGTCGACGTAGTCCTGGTCGGCGACACCGCGGCGATGGTCGTCCTCGGGCACGACGCCACCACCCCGGTGGGGATGGACGAGATGCTGACGATGGCGGCGGCGGTGCGCCGGGGGCTGGAGAGGCCGCTGCTGATCGGCGACATGCCGTTCGGCTCCTATGAGACCTCGAACGAGGACGCGATCCGCAACGCGCAACGCTTCGTCAAGGAGGCTGGCGTCGACGCGGTCAAGCTCGAGCGCGGCGGCCCCTCGGTCGATCGGGCGCGGGCGATCATCCGCGCCGGGATTCCGGTGATGGGCCACGTCGGCCTTACCCCCCAGACTGCCACGGCGCTCGGGGGGTTCAAGGCGCAGGGCCGCACCGGGGAGGCCGCGGCGAGGCTCGCCGAGGAGGCGCTGGCCCTGCAATCGATCGGCTGCTTCGCGATCGTCTTCGAGGCGATTCCGTCCGCCGTCACCGAGGCGCTCGTGCCAAGGCTCGAGGTGCCGGTGATCGGGATCGGCGCCGGCCCCGCCACCGACGGCCAGGTGCTTGTCCTCCACGACCTGCTCGGCGTCTACGACGGCCACCAGCCAAAGTTTGTGAAGCGCTACGCCGAGGTCCGCATCGAGATGCTGAAAGGGATCCGTGGCTACGCCGAGGACGTTCGCTCCGGACGCTTTCCCGACGAGGAAAAGCACACCTACTCGATCCCGCAGGAGGAGCTCGAGGAGTTCGCCCGCTATCTCGAGGACGAGAGCCTGGCCGCGACCACCCCCTGGGACTGGTAGCCCATCCCGCCTTACGCCCGGTAACCGCCGTGGGCAGCCGGTGTAAATAAGTTGCAATTAGCACATTCTCTCGTTCACATAGGAGGTGGGCAATGGAGATGCTGAAGAAGTTGGACCCGTTGTTCCTTTTCCTGGTGATCGTGGGCGCCCTTAACTGGGGCATCCTCGGCGTCACCGGAGGGGACACGAATGTCCTCAGCGAGATCTTCGGTACGGGAACGTTCACCGACGTGGTATACGCGGTGATCGGTGTAGCCGGGCTGGTCTACGTGCCGAGGCTGCTAGAGGAGTTGCACATCGGCGCCGGCCCGCACCCCCGCGGCGCCTAGCGGGGCAGCGAGAGCTACCCTGACACCAGAAGTCTGGGGGACGCATCCGAGCCGGGCTCATGCCCGGCTCGGTCGTTCTCAGGGCTCGTCAGCTGTGGCTGCCGCCGCGACCCACCCGGCCGCGCACCGAGGCGCTCCAGCGCTCCGAGGCCCCTTCCCAGGTCTCCTCGGGGAAGTCGCGAATCGCCTGGTGGCGGAGGAACTCGAGCCCAACCACCGAGAGGGCGATCAGCAAGAGCGCGGTCGGCAGGCGCTGGAATCCCGGTGTCGGAGACCACCAGAAGAGCAAGAGGAGGATCAGCAGCAGCGCTGAGTAAGCGATCACCCTGCGCTCGAGGATCGGGGTGATCGCCCGGCGGGCGTCCCGCGCGAAGCCGCGCGGCCCAGCCAGCCAGGCGCCGAGCACGATGATCAGCCCGTAGAGGACGAGGCCTGAGCCTTGCGCGGCCAGCAGCGAGGTGCCGATCTCCCAGGTCGAGCTGACCGCGGGCTTCACCGCCTCGGTCGAGCTCAACGAGTCGGTGACGGCCTTGCCGGCGAGGTTGCGGGCGAAAAGCACCGCGACCCCGACAACGATGAAGGCGAAACCGATCGTCCGGAGCACCTCGCGGCGCCAGCCTCGCGCCAGGTATATGGCGAGCGCGTAGAGCGCCAGGGTGAGCACCGTGAGCGCGATTGCCAGCGCCCGCAGCAGCTTGACGATGTCCTGGGCGGTGGAGAGATCGTCCTGCGGCAGCACCTCGATCTGGGCCTTGTCTGGAGGCAGCTTCCCGCTGACGTCGACGCCGACCTGATCGCCGAGGTCGGTAACGATCGACCCAAGGTCGAGGGTGACGTCCCCCTCGTCGCCGTGGACGACCACGTCGACGAACTTCTCGTGAGCGTTTCGGTTGGCGTCCTCCCAGAGCTCCTGCACCCGTGGCCGCTGCAGCGCCTCGTCGGCGAGCCGGTTGGCGGCCGAGCGAAGCGCGCCCGCCAACGGACCCGCGAGGGGCTGAAGCTGCGGCGGCAGCTTCTGCTGGATCTCAGCCTGAGCATCGACGTTGGAGAAGAGCGCGTCGACCATGAAGCCGGAGATCGCCGTCTGGATATCCTCGTCCTCGAGTAGCTCGGCGCTGGTCTCGGTCCAGGTGTCGGTCTCGAGCAATTGACGGTTCGCCCAGATCGCGAAGGTGGCAAGCAAGGCGAGGATCGATGCGATTACCACGAGCGTGTAGACGACGCCGCGGTGCTGGCGCCCTGACGAGCCTGCTTCCGGCGGGCGCTCAGGTGAGCCTGTTTCCGGCGTGCTCATCCGTTTCTCCCTCTACGTCGCTCCTCTGGGGGGCGATTTCTATCAGCCGCTCCGGCGCTGCGTCGGCGGAGCGGCGATAGGGCGTCGATGTATTAGCGTGCCCGCCCGTGGCGGTGCACAGCGGGGAACTGACGCTCTCGACGCGCGGCGACGCCGACATCATCGATATCACCGCCGAGGTGGAGCGGATCGTCGGAGAGGGACCGGTCAGCGAGGGGCTGGTGACCGCCTTCGTCCGCGGCTCGACCGCGGCGGTGACGACGATGGAGTACGAGCCAGGCGGGGTCGCCGACCTGCGCGCCCTGCTCGACCGGCTCGTACCGGTCGAGGGTGACTACGAGCACAACCGCCTCAACCGCGACACCAACTCGCACGCCCACCAGCGGGCCTCCCTCGTCGGAGCCTCCGAGCAGGTGCCGGTCAGCGGCGGCAGGCTAGCGCTGGGCACCTGGCAGCAGCTGGTCCTGATCGACTTCGACGACCGCCCGCGCAAGCGCACCGTGGTCGTGCAGGTGGTCTCTTGACCGCCCTCAGTCCCTAACAGCGGGTGGCCGCCAGCCGCCCTGGAAGTCGATCTCGCGGATCACCTTCGCCGGAGCACCGGCCGCGATAACCCCGGCCGGCAGGTCTCGGGTGACGACCGAGTTGGCGCCGACCACGCAGCGCTCGCCGATCTCCACCCCGCCGGTGACCACGCAGCCGACCCCGAACCAGCAGTTGGAGCCGACCCGGACCGGCCCCTTCGGCTCGAAGCCCTGCCAGGTGACCGGCTTCTCGGGGTCGTCGTAGCGGTGATCGGCATCGCCGACGAAGCAGTTGTTGGCGAACATCACGTGGTCCCCGATCTCGATCAGCTCGACCGCCGCCAGCATCGTGTTCCGGTTGAGGAAGCAGCCCGAGCCGATCGTGATCCGCGCCTGCGGGTGGAGCGTCAGCCAGCAGCCGGGCTCGAGCAGGGTGTCCCTGCCGATCTCAAGCCTGCCTGAGTCCAGCGCCTCCAACACCTCCCCTTCGACCGGATAGCGGATGAAGGCGCCCACCTCGGCCATGTGCCGGTTGATCCGCCAGCGGCGAAGCGGGCGCCCGTTGCGCTCGTACCAACGCCGCTTGATCCACCAGGTGCGCCATTGGCCGAGCGACGCCACGCCCGCAGCTTCTCAAACCCCGGGGTCAGGTCTTGCATTCCGACATGTGGCATTGCAAGACCTGACCCCTGTGTGGGGTCGTATCGTCTGCGCCGATGAGCCCCGCCTCGACAGATGCGCCCCGCGGCGGCGTCGACCTCGGCGGAACCAAGATCCAGACGGTCGTGGTCGACGCCGAAAACAAGGTGCTGGGCGAATCCCGGCGCCCGACCCCATCGAGCGGCGGGCCCGAGGACGTCGCCCGGGAGATCGCGGCGGCCCTCCGCGAGGCCGCGGCGCAGGCGGGGCTGGGAACTCGCGACCTGGCCGGCGCCGGAGTCGGCTCACCAGGCGATGCCGACGAGGAGACCGGCGTCGTCTCCGACGCCCGCAACCTGCCCGGCTGGAATCGCTCCTTCCCGCTCGGGGCGTACCTCGCCGATCAGTTGGGCGTCCCCGTCTCGGTCGGCAACGACGTCCAGGTCGCCGTCCAGGGCGAATTCGAGCTCGGCGCGGCGAAGGAATTCGACACCACTCTCGGCGTCTGGTGGGGAACCGGTGTCGGCGGCGGTCTGATCCTCGACGGTAAGCCCTGGCTCGGCCGCGGCGCGGCAGCCGAGATCGGGCACCTCGTAGTCAAGCGCGGCGGCGCCAGGTGCACCTGTGGGCGCCGGGGCTGCATGGAGGCCTACGCCGGCCGGATGGCGATGGAGTTGAAAGCGAGGCGGGAGGTGAAGCGGGGCGCCAAGACCGACCTCTTCCGGATCATGGAGGAAGGGGGGCGCGACCGGCTCACGAGCGGGGTCTGGGAGCGAGCGCTGAAGCACGGCGATCACCTCGCAACCCGGCTGATCGACCGCGCTGTGAAATACCTCGGCGCAGGGATCGCCTCGGCGGTCAACCTGCTCGACCCCGAGGCGGTGATCATCGGCGGCGGGCTCGGGGTTCGGTTCGGCGAGAAGTACGTGCAGCGGATCGCCACCCGCATGCACCCGCACCTGTTCGTCCCCGACCGCCCCCCGGTCATGCACGTGGCTGAGCTCGGTGACCTCGGCGGGGCGATCGGCGCCTCATTGCTCTGCGAAACGGGTCGCTCCTCTGTCACTTAACGGGTCGCTCCTACGGAGCGCCCTCGCATCTGCGGAGCGCCCTCGGTGGGGCAGGAACGCTGGTGGTCGCCGGCGTCCTTCAGCACGGCGCGGGTTTCGCTAGCGGTCGACGTGGATGCGAGATCGTGCGGCAACACCACGACACGCCGCCGCGCAGCCCAGGACGCCTAGCTCCTGGGCCCTCGGCGTGGGCTGGGCAGTGACGGGGCGCCGCCGATCAGATCCTGAAGGCGACGAACACGGCGGTCGTGACGCTCCTTCCTCGCCTTCGCCTTCGCCAGCTTCTCGCTGCTTTCGGAATAGCGCCGCCTGGCCCAGTATGAGCCGGGACGGGCGAGGCGGATCGCGGCCACCCAGGCAACCGGCGGGATGAACATGCCGATCACGGCCGCGCTGACCTTCCCCTTCAGCGCCGCCAGCGCGCAGAGCCCGAGGTTGATCACGACTGTGGTCACAAGTGCCGCGATCGAGCCCTCGTCTCCGACGTCAAGCGGCACGTAGCCGACGACGAAGCCACCAGCGATGATTGCGGCGAAGATCACCGCGTCGATCGAGCTGCGGCCCTCCTCTGACCAGTAGACGTCGTCCAGGTAGAGCCAGAGGGCGAATTCGTCGAGGGTGAGGCCCATACCGATCCCGAAGGCCCCGGCGAGGATCTCGAACCAGGGGCTCTCGGCATCGGCAACGAAGCCGAGGAACCCGGCCAGCATCATCAGCACGATGCCGAATACGAGGTGATGAATGTGGAGCCCCCCTGGGCTGACGTTCCCGGGCCACCAGGAGACCTCCGCGCGGATCATTCGGGTGCTGAAACGGATGAAGCCGAAGGAGAGCAGCATCCCTACGAGGAGGATCAGCCCGGCACGCTGCCCCGACGTTTCGAGCAGCGCGTCGGTATCGAGGTCGAGGTTCAGCGACCCTAGGAGTCCCACGCTCATCCAGGGGAGAATCTACGCGGCGACTGGGGCCTTCGGCTTGCGCCGCACCCTGAGCTCGGGCTCGACCAAGTCGGCGAGGAACTGCCCGGTGTAGGACTCGGGGACCGCCGCCACCTGCTCGGGGGTGCCGGTGGCGAGCACCTCTCCCCCCTCCTCACCGCCCTCCGGGCCGAGGTCGATGATCCGGTCGGCGGTCTTGATCACGTCGAGGTTGTGCTCGATCACGATCACCGTGTTGCCGGCCTCCACGAGCCGGCCGAGCACGTCGAGCAACCGCTGGACGTCGGCGAAATGCAGCCCGGTTGTTGGCTCGTCGAGGATGTAGAGGGTGTCGCCGGTGGCGACCTTGGAGAGCTCGGTGGCGAGCTTCACCCGCTGGGCCTCGCCGCCGGAGAGCTGAGTCGCCGGCTGGCCGAGCCGGATGTAGTCGAGGCCGACGTAGTGGAGGGTGTCGAGGCGGCGGGCGATCTTGGGGATGTCGCGGAAGAACTCGCAGGCGTCGGCCACCGACATCTCGAGCACGTCGGCGATCGACTTGCCCTTGAACCGGACCTCGAGCGTCTCGCGGTTGTAGCGCTTGCCGTGACATTGCTCGCAGGGCACGTAGACGTCGGGGAGGAAGTGCATCTCGATCTTGATCTGGCCGTCGCCGCGGCAGACCTCGCAGCGCCCGCCCTTGACGTTGAAGCTGAAACGCCCGGGCTTGTAGCCGCGCGCCCGCGCCTCCCGGGTCTGCGAGTAGAGCTGGCGGATGTGGTCGAAGATGTTGGTGTAGGTGGCCGGGTTGGAGCGCGGCGTCCGACCGATCGGTGACTGATCGATGTTGATGATCTTGTCGACGGACTCGATCCCCTCGACGCGTTGGTGGGTGCCGGGCCGGAGCTTCGCCTGGTGGAGCCGGTTGGCGACCGCCGGGTAGAGCGTCTCGTTGATCAGGGTCGACTTGCCGGAGCCGGAGACGCCGGTTACGCAACAGAAGGTTCCGAGCGGGATCGCCACGTCGATCTTCTTCAGGTTGTGCTCGGCGGCGCCCTTGATCAGGAGCTCCCCGCGCGGCTTTCGCCGCCTCTCCGGGATCGCGATCTGGCGCTTGCCCGCGAGGAACTGGCCCGTGAGTGAGGCCGGGTCGGCCTCGATCTGCTCGGGCGTCCCCTCCGCGATCACGTAGCCGCCGTGCTCACCGGCGCAGGGGCAAAGGTCGACGATGTGGTCGGCAGCCGGGATCGTACCCTCGTAATGCTCGACCACGATCACGGTGTTGCCGTGATCGCGGAGTCGGGCGTGGGTCCCATGG